>JAGDDC010000093.1 GCA_017958245.1 Lachnospiraceae bacterium | reverse complement strand
CCCCGAGATCGTAGTTCCCGAGCCTGAAGTACCTGCAAGCCCTGAGATCGTAGTTCCCGAGCCCGAGGTACCCGCAAGCGAGCCCGAGATCGAGCTTCCTGAGCCCGAAGTACCTGCAGGCGAGGCACTTCCTCAGACAGGTACAACACCTGTAGCGGTATTCTACGGAATCGGTGCTGCATGTGTAGTATTCGGCGGAGTGATCTTCTTCGCAGGACGCAGGAAGAAGAGAGCATAAGCTTTCAGAGAAACACCAAAAATGAGTTTCATCAGATGTCCTGATGGCCTTCGAGGGACATGATTCCCAGTAGAGGCGGGAGGAGGAGTCTGATAGACAAATACTTAAAAGCGGCAGGGGCCGGCGCGTAAACGCCGGCTTTTGCTGTATGACCACCTGCCCGATATGGGTAGTTTTTGCGGTTTGGCCGGTGGAATGACGCTTAAACACTTGACTTCTGGGCATTTGTTGAGTAGGATAGGAGACGGTAGGGTGCGGTCGCAAAAAATGGAAATCGTCCAAACCCATCCGGGACAAGGCTGTGCGGACTTTTGCATGTGACCGAGTTGCGAAATGATTAAGTTTAGAGTACAAAAACTCACAAAAAAGGAAAAATATGTATCCAAAATGTATCCGTCAGGTATTATGATGGTTGCAGATATAGGTTAACCCCGCTCACCGGGTGTGCATCAAGCGGTGAAAAGAGCCTTCGACGGTCCCGACGATCAACGACGACAACACACTGCAAGAACAGCACCGAAAAGCGAGGCTGAAAATGGGGGCCTCACTCATACATTGAGGCGGACACAAGAAGTTTCATTCTATTTTCAGGAGGAAGAAGATGAAGAAGTCTACTATTAAGAAGTTAGTCAGCTTCGTTCTTGCTGCAGCGCTCGTGATCGGCGCTCTCAACTTCAACGTTTTCAACGCGAAGGCAGCAGACGAGACACCTACGGCTACGGCTACAGGTGCTTTTGCAGAAGGTTCGGGAGACCAGGATCTCACACCTTCGATCCAGTACACGATCAATCATAGCCCTATCACTGAGACCGAAAACGAAGAGTTACACATCGTTGTGGCGCTGGACGTTTCGACCAGTATGGTGAAGAACAAGTATCCTTCGGGTTCCACAAAGGTTAATCATGCGGCAGATTCAGACAATTCAAGGTACTGCGCAGATGGCGATGGCAAAAACGCAAATGTTTATGACAAGTCACAGAGCCGTATTCCTGAGGCAGCGGAAGCCGCAAAGAGCTTCGTGTCGATTTTCCCTGCAGGTACGGACGTTTCTGTTATTGGTTTCAAGGACACAGTAGTAACAAAGGGTGGCAACACTGCCAGCGATCAGATCGATAACCTTGCAGCATGGGCACATGCAAAGGGAAACGGAACAAACATTGCTGATGCTGTCGATACTGCCAAGAAATCACTTCTTGCATATTCGACCGGAAGAAAGATTCTGGTCATCGCTTCGGATGGTGAGCCTTGGCCTAATGACGGAAAAGCGGAGAAGAGTCTTAAGGCTGCAAAGGATGCCGGCATAGAAGTATATGCCATCGGACTCGCCACTGATGTCGGTGTGTTCACCAAGGAGCGCGTATCCAGCTATAAAACCGCCAATTCTGCTTCGGAGCTTGCAGAGGCATTCTCTGACATTGCTAAAAGCATCTATAGATACGCTGATGCGTGGATCGTGGCAACTCCCGGCACTTACATGGAGTACATCGGCAATGCTGACAACGTTTCGATCCCTGAAAGCGGCGACTATGCAGGCAAGCTCGTTTGGGATGCCACCACAGTAACAAAGTCTGGCAACGTTCAGACAAGTCCCGCGATCGACTTCGCAGTAAAAGTTGATGGACTTACAGCTTCCGATACGATGGATGCTACAACGAAGGATGCCATTATCAAGAGTCTGATCAATAAGGCTAACGCCGGTGATGAAGAGATTCATCTCAGCACAAATGAAGAGGGCATCCTCACTATCACAGTAGATGTTACAAAGGATGCAAAGTTGTACTACCGTTATGAAGGCACGACAACAGGCCCCGTGGACGTAGACATCCAGGCTACCGCTACAATCTATGTAGGTGCGTACCCTCAGTATGAGTATGAGATAGAGTACTATATTGATGGACAGAAGGTCGAGCTTGAGCAGCCTCAGACAGTCTCGTTCGATTTCGACGTGACTCCGACGACAGGCGATGCTATTGACTATGTTCGGACTACTTCTGAGCTCGGTTTAGTGGGCGAGTACGAGGGTCCTGCTATCAGCGGATTGTTTACCACTGAAACAGACGATGGCGCTACAAAGTATTGGTTTGAAGTAAGATATAGTACCCCCGCTCCGATACCTGAAATTCCCGTTGAGAAGCAGTCGACAGTCAGGTTCATTGTGGACGGCAACGAGAATAATCCTTACTACAAAGAGACCAGGGTTGTCGGCGCAAGCGTTGATGTACCTGCAAATCCCACAAAAGGTGGTTATTCGTTCCAGGGATGGTCGCTTGACGGCACGACTCCGGTAAGCGTTATAACTGAGCATGGCGAAGCTGACGTGACGTATTACGCAGTATTCAAGCTGAACGAAACTAACAATGATCCGATTCCGACTCCTAAGGAAGATCCCCCTTATATTCCTCCTTATGAGGAGCCCACAGAGGAGGAGCCTACCGTAGAGCTTCCTGAGCCTGAGGTACCTGCAAGCCCTGAGATCGTAGTTCCCGAGCCCGAGGTACCCGCAAGCCCCGAGGTAGTAGTTCCTGAGCCTGAGGTACCCGCAGGCGAGCCCGAGATCGAGCTTCCTGAGCCCGAAGTACCCGCAGGTGAGGCACTTCCTCAGACAGGCACAACTCCCGTAGTAGTATTCTACGGAATCGGCGCTGCATGTGTAGTATTCGGCGCAGTGATCTTCTTCGCAGCACGCAAGAAGAGAAGAGTTTGATCTGACTCTTAAAACAAACAAATAACAACCGCGAGGGCTGTCACGAAGTGGCAGCCCTCGTTTTGTAATTGCAAAAACCGTGCAACAAGATTTATACTTGCATTGTAAAAAGAATTGTGATACTATATCTCTCTGGACGGACATTTGTGTTTCACAGGCGAACACCGCGTGGCGGGAAATGCTCGATCACAGGAGCAAATGGCGCATTTGCCCGTGTTACCGTGGAGGAGAGGATAGTCATGCAGGAAAAGGAAAGGTTTTATATAGTTAACGAACGTGCGGTGCCTGAGGTGCTGCTCAAGGTCGTGGAGGCGAAGAGGCTGCTCGACAGCGAGCGGGTGCTCACCGTGCAGGAGGCGACTGATGCGGTCGGTATCAGCAGGAGTTCCTTCTATAAATATAAGGACGACATCTTCCCGTTTCACGAGAACACGAGAGGAAAGACGATCAATATCATGATGCAGTTAGACGACGTGCCGGGCCTGCTCTCGAGCATCCTGAACGAGATCGCGGAAAACGGCGCGAACATCCTCACGATCCACCAGACGATACCTATCGGCGGGATCGCGTCGACGACGCTGGGCATTGAGATATTGCCCGATTCGAAGGAAGTCACGGATATCCTTGACAGGATAGGTAAGATAAAGGGCGTGAACTATATGAAGATACTGGGCAGAGAGTAAAGGTGATGAGGGATACACAAGAAAGGCGGATGGAGTATGAATGTAGCGATACTTGGATACGGAACGGTCGGATCGGGAGTGTTTGAAGTGCTCCGCATGAACCACGACTATATAGAAAAGAGCGCGGGAGTGCCGCTGGATGTGAAGTACGTGCTGGATCTGCGCGATTTCCCGGGAGATCCGGTCATGGACGTGCTCGTGCATGATTTCAACCTGATCCTCGAGGACCCCGAGGTCGACGTGGTCGCGGAGGTGATGGGCGGCATCCATCCGGCCTACGATTTCACGAAGGCAGCGCTCGAGCGCGGAAAGGCAGTCTGCACCTCGAACAAAGAGCTCGTGGCAAAGCACGGGGCAGAGCTCATAGAACTCGCGAAGGAGAAGAACACGAACTACTTCTTCGAGGCGAGCGTGGGCGGCGGTATCCCGATCATCAGGCCTTTGAACAGGTCGCTCACCGCGGACGACATCCTCGAGATCAAGAGTATCATCAACGGAACGACGAACTATATACTCACGCAGATGAGCGCAAATGGGGCTTCATTTGACGACGCCTTGAGAGACGCGCAGGCAAAGGGCTTCGCAGAGCGCAACCCCGCGGCGGACATCGAGGGAATGGACGCGAGCAGGAAGACCGCCATCCTGTCCTCGCTCGTAAACGGCAGGCAGGTCGAAGTTGATGACATATACACGGAAGGCATCACGAAGATCACTGCAGATGACATAGCTTACGCGCAGGCCTTCGGGTACTGCATAAAGCTTCTGAGTGTGGTAAAGAGGAGCGGAGGCAAGACTTACGCCCTCGTGGCACCGCATTTGGTGGCGCCTGAGTGCCCGCTCTACAACGTAAACGGCGTGTTCAACGGGATCTGCGTGATCGGGAACGCGGTCGGAGAGCTGATGTTCTACGGAAGCGGCGCGGGCAAGCTGCCCACTGCGAGCGCGGTCGTAGGAGACGTGGTCGAGGCCGCGAAGCACAGACATATAAACGTTGTGACGATCTGGGAGAAGGAGCCGATGAAGATCGAGGCTTTCGAGGACATGACAAACTCCTTCTTCGTGAGAGTGCCGATCAGTATGAAGGAGCAGGCAAAAGAGCTCTTTGAGATCCGCGAAGCGATGGAGGAGTTCAGACCCT
>JAGDDC010000013.1 GCA_017958245.1 Lachnospiraceae bacterium | reverse complement strand
CTTCCTGATAAATCTCGAGAGAAGCGATCCCACGGGCTTGCCGCCCTTCCTGGTTCTGTAGCAGGCTGCGCTTTCGGGCTGTTCGCCTTCCGGGGGATTCTTAAGGGCGTCATACATCCCCGCGATCATCCGCGGAGGATGCTGCAGGTCGGCATCCATCACCACCGCGTAGTCACCTCTCGCTTCCCTGAGGCCTGCGAGCATTGCGCCTTCCTTGCCGAAATTTCTCGAAAGGATGACATATCTTAAGCCTTCCTGTTCGGCGCACAGCTCTTTGATGATCAAAGGCGTCCTGTCCTTTGAGCCGTCATCAACAAAGATCACTTCGGTATCACACGGGAGCTTCTTTGTCTCCTTCGCAAGCTCCTCGTAAAAGATCGGAAGTGCTTCTTCCTCGTTAAAGCATGGTACTATTATTGATATCAAGTCTCTCATTTAGCTCCTCCCAGCTTTCCATGAGCGTCATGATCTTCTCTTCGTTTGCTTCCTTCTCATCCGTAAGTTCCTTGAGCCTGGTGGGTGATGTGGCGATCTCCTCGTCCTCAAAAAGCGCGTCGATCTCACTTACTCTGTCCTCAAGTCTCTTGATCTCAGCCTCGCACTTGGCGATATCGTTCTCAAGCTTGCGTCGCTCTCCGGTGAGCCTCTTCTTTTCTTCCCAATCAGAGCGACCGGAGTTTTGAGCAACCTGCTCCTTCCCGGCCCTAAAGGACGTCCCGATTCTCATGGCTGCGAGCACTTCGTCACGTTTTTCGATGTAGTACTCGTAGTTACCGTCAAAGCCGGTCACACCGTCAGCGGTTATCTCCATGATACGGGTAGCGGTCCTGTTGATGAAGTATCTGTCGTGGGACACGAAGATCACCGTTCCACCGTAGCCGCTGAACACTTCCTCAATGATCTCCTTCGAAACTATATCGAGGTGGTTGGTAGGCTCGTCAAGGATGAGGAGATTGGCATCCGAAAGCATAAGCTTTGCGAGCGATACTCTCGCCTTCTCTCCGCCCGAGATATCCCTGATCAGCTTGAACGCATCGTCCCCCTTGAAGAGGAACGCGGCGAGGAGGTTCCTGATCCTCGTGTTGTCCATGTCGGGGTACGCGTCGCTGATTTCCTCAAAGATCGTGTTGTCCGGATCGAGAACGTGATGCTCCTGGTCGTAGTAACCGATCTTGACATTGGTCCCGAGCCGGTACGAGCCCTTGTCCGGTGCAAGTCTTCCGCAGATGATCCGCAGGAGCGTGGTCTTGCCGGTTCCGTTGTCGCCGATTATCCCGACCCTGTCTCCTCGCTTCACCAGAAATTCCACGTTGTCAAAAAGGACGCTCCCGTCAAAGCCTTTCGAAAGGCCCTTGACGTCGAGCACGTCGCTTCCGCTCTCGCTGCATGGCTGAAAGCGGATGTTCATCTTATCATCCAGCTCAGTGGGGCGCTCGAGCCTCTCGATCTTCCCCAGCATTTTTTCACGTGATTCGGCCCTGTTGATGGACTTCTCTCGGTTATATGACCGGAGTGTGGCTATTACCTTCTCTTGGTGCTCTATCTCTTTTTGCTGGTTAAGATATGCCTTGAGCTCATCGGCACGGACAGCCTTTTTCTTCTCGGAATAAGCCGTAAAATTGCCGGTATAGACACGACCCTTGCCGTTCTCGATCTCGAGGACCTTCGTAGCGATCCTGTCGAGGAAGTATCTGTCATGGGCAACGATGATCACCGCGCCCTTGTAATTTGCAAGGAATGCTTCAAGCCACTCGACCGATCTCATATCGAGATGGTTCGTGGGCTCGTCGAGCATGATTATGTCGGGCTGCGACAGGAGCAACTTTGAAAGCGCCACGCGTGTCTTCTGCCCGCCCGAAAGTGTGTCGACTATAGCTGAGAACTCGTCAGGCTCTTTAGCCCCGCTTGTTTCGCTGCCGTTTCCTCCTGCCGGGGCATCCGCACACCTGTCGGCACCACCAAACCCGAGTCCCCTCAAGACTCCGTTCACTTCGCTGCGGAGTGCGTACCCATTTTTCTGCTCAAATTCATGGGTGAGTCTGTTGTAGG
>JAGDDC010000092.1 GCA_017958245.1 Lachnospiraceae bacterium | reverse complement strand
GATTTCAACACCCTGAAGCAGAGCCTTCGGGAAATGGCGTTCCTCACGAAGGGTCTGAAGATCACGCTCACGGACTACCGCGAGGAGCCTGCGCGAGAGAAATCGTTCCACTACGAGGGCGGTATCAAGGAGTACGTGCAGTACCTCAACAAGGGCAACTCCGCGCTGTACGAGGATATCATTTACTGCGAAGGCACTGTCGGCGACGTGTACGTCGAGGTGGCAATGCAGCACAACGACGCTTACAACGACAACTGCTACAGTTTCGTAAACAATATCACGACTCCCGAGGGCGGTATGCACCTGATCGGTTTCCGCAACGCGCTTACGAAGACCATCAACAACTATGCCCGCTCCAACAAGCTCATCAAGGACACGGAGCCGGCTCTTGACGGCGAGGACATCCGCGAAGGTCTTACGGCCATCATCAGCGTGAAGCTTCCTGAGCCGCAGTTCGAGGGTCAGACGAAGCAGAAGCTCGGCAACAGCGAGGCTCGTACCGCCGTTGACAAGCTTGTGAGCCAGCAGCTGACCTACTATCTGGAGCAGAACCCCGCGGTTGCAAAGATCATCGTAGAAAAATCGGTGCTTTCCCAGAGAGCCCGCGACGCGGCGCGCAAAGCGCGCGACCTCACAAGACGGAAGTCTCCTCTCGAAAGCCAGAGTCTTCCGGGCAAATTGGCAGACTGCTCCGAGAAGGATCCGTCCAAGTGCGAGATCTTCATCGTAGAGGGTGACTCCGCAGGCGGTTCCGCCAAATCGGCGCGCGTCCGTGCAACCCAGGCGATCCTTCCGCTCCGCGGCAAAATCCTGAACGTGGAGAAGGCCCGCCTCGACCGTGTGCTGGAGAATAAGGAGATCCGTGCGATGATCACGGCCTTCGGCACCGGCATCCACGAGGATTTCAACATCGAAAAGCTCCGCTACCACAAGATCATCATCATGACCGATGCCGATGTCGACGGAGCCCACATAGCAACGCTCATGCTCACCTTCCTCTACAGGTTCATGCCCGAGCTCATCAGGCAGGGGTATGTGTATCTCGCGCAGCCCCCGCTGTACAAGATCGAGAAGAACAAGAAGGTGTGGTACGCCTACAGTGACGACGAGCTCAACAAGAAGATCCTTGAGATCGGCCGCGACCAGAACAACAAGATCCAGCGATACAAGGGACTCGGAGAGATGGATCCCGACCAGCTCTGGGAGACGACCATGGATCCCGAGAGGCGAGTGCTCCTCAAGGTCGTTATGGACGAGGAGAGCTCGTCCGAGATAGACCTGACGTTCACCACGCTCATGGGCGAGAACGTCGAACCCAGGCGCGAGTTTATCGAGGCCAACGCCAAGTTCGTGAAGAACCTTGATATATCCTAAGGAGACAACATGGAAGACAACATATTTGACAATATAAGAGAGGTCGACCTGAAAAAAACGATGGAGACATCGTACATAGACTATGCCATGTCGGTCATCGCAGCCAGAGCGCTCCCGGATGTTCGTGACGGCTTGAAGCCCGTTCAAAGAAGGATCTTGTACGCTATGAACGAGCTCAACAACGGCCCTACGCTCCCGCACAGAAAGTGCGCGCGTATCGTCGGCGATACCATGGGTAAGTTCCACCCCCACGGCGACTCCTCTATATACGGAGCTTTGGTAAATCTCGCCCAGGAGTGGTCCACCCACTACCCGCTCGTTGACGGGCACGGAAACTTTGGTTCGGTCGACGGCGACGGCGCCGCGGCGATGCGATACACCGAGGCGAGACTCAGCAAGATCTCCATGGAGATGCTCTCCGACATAGACAAGGACACGGTAGATCTCGTACCGAACTTTGACGAGACCGAGAAGGAACCCGTTGTCCTGCCCTCAAGATTCCCGAACCTGCTCGTGAACGGAACCTCCGGCATCGCGGTAGGCATGGCGACCAACATCCCCCCTCACAATCTGAGGGAGGTCATAGGCGCGGTCGTGACCATCATCAACAACAGGATCAACGAGGACAGGGAGACCACCATCGAGGAGATCCTCACAAAGATCAAGGGACCCGATTTCCCGACAGGAGCGATGATCCTCGGGACGAGGGGAATAGAGGAAGCCTACAGGACGGGGCGCGGCAAGATCACGGTCAGAGCCGTGACCGACATCGAGACCATGCAAAACGGCAAGAGCCGCATCGTTGTTACCGAGCTGCCCTACCTTGTGAACAAGGCACGCCTCATAGAGAAGATAGCAGAGCTCGTTCACTCCAAGCGCATCGACGGCATCACTGAGCTGCGCGACGAGTCCGACCGCGACGGCATGAGGATCTGTATAGATCTTCGAAGGGATGTCAACGCAAATGTCGTGCTCAACCATCTGTACAAGCACACCCAGATGCAGGACACCTTCGGCATCATCATGCTCGCCCTGGTGAACAACGAGCCCAAGGTCCTCAATATGCACGATGTACTCTCGCTATACATCAAGCATCAGGAGGATGTTGTAACAAGAAGGACAAAGTACGATCTGAACAAGGCCGAGGAGAGGGCCCACATAGTCGAAGGCCTCCTCAAGGCTCTTGACGTGATCGACGAAGTCATAAAGATCATCCGCGCGTCCAAGACGACCGCTGATGCAAAAACAGCACTGTGTGAAGCATTTGGCTTTGACGACGTCCAGGCACAGTCCATAGTGGATATGCGACTCAGAGCGCTGACCGGCTTGGAGAGAGAGAAGCTCCAGGCGGAGTACGCAGAGCTTGAGAAGAAGATCCACGAGTTCCGTGCGATACTTGCGGACGAGAAGCTCCTGCTCGGAGTCATCCGCGATGAGATCTCCGTGATCGCCGACAAATATGGTGACGACAGAAAGACGACCATCGGCTACGACGAGTACGATATCTCCATAGAGGATCTGATCCCTGACGAGAACACTGTGATCGCCATGACGAGGCTCGGTTACATAAAGAGGATGACCCTCGACAACTTCAAGAACCAGCACAGGGGCGGCAAGGGCATCAAGGGCATGTCGACCATCGATGAGGACTTCATCGAGGAGCTCTTCATGACCACGAACCACCACTATATCATGTTCTTCACGAACAAGGGGCGCGTGTACCGTCTCAAGGCCTACGAGATCCCCGAGGCGTCGAGGACGGCCAGGGGCACGGCTATCATCAACCTGCTCCAGCTTCAGCCCGAGGAGAGGATCACCGCGGTCATATCCATGCGTGCAAATGATGAGAGCAAATATCTCTTCATGGCCACGAAGCTCGGCACGGTGAAGAAGACGAAGATCAGCGAGTTCTCCAATATACGCAAGCGCGGCCTTCAGGCGATCAACTTAAACGACGGCGACGAGCTGATCGAGGTCAAGAGGACCGACAGTCACAAGGATATCATCATGGTGACGAAGAACGGCATGTGCATACGCTTCAACGAGAACGACGTGCGGCCTACGGGCAGGACCTCCATGGGGGTCATAGGCATGAGCCTTGCATACGACGACGAGATCGTCGCGGTGCAGGAGCACACGCAGGGAAGCTACCTGCTCACCATCTCTGAGATGGGCCTCGGAAAGCTGACTGACATCAACGAATTCACGGCGCAGCGCCGCGGAGGAAAGGGTGTCAAATGCTACAAGATCACCGAGAAGACCGGATTTGTCGTCGGTGCAAAGGCTATCGACAAGGAGTGCGAGATCATCATCATCACTAACGTGGGTGTTGTGATCCGTATCTCGCTTGCGGACGTCAACGTGATCGGAAGGAACACCTCAGGCGTCAAGCTGATCAATCTCGAGGCCGGCAAGGACGTGAAAGTCGCAAGCTTCGCAAAGGTCAGGGAGGACGCTGAGCAGAACCCCGATGAGGATAAGGAAGGCGAAGACCTGACTGAGGACACAGAGATCGAAGCGGAGGCGGAGACAGACGACGGTCAGGACGAAAAGCCCACAACATAATGTGCCGCTATTCTGGGAGATACAAGATGATGTATCGCTTAAAAAACAGGCAAAAAAGCGGCAATAAAAGTTGACAAAGGATTTGGATTTTGTTATATTAAATGGTGCGCATAGCGCACCATTTCTTTTTGCTCAGGCATAAGAACAACAGAATATCTGGTTATAATTCAGATCCGGAGAAATACTCAAGAGGCTGAAGAGGCGCCCCTGCTAAGGGTGTAGGTCGTTAACGCGGCGCGAGGGTTCAAATCCCTCTTTCTCCGCTCCAAGTTTTTTAAGTTTTTGTGGAGATCTTAAACCCCCCAAAAAAGTTTTTAAAAACTTGAAAAAAGGTGTTGACACATGGTTAGTCAGGTGCTATACTAGCAAAGCTGACTGCAAAAAAGTCGGCACAACGCCTTGAAAACACTAGTTTTCGGGCGATGTACATTGACAACTTAACAATGAAGCAACCTTGAAATTTCTTTAAATTTCACATCCCTTCGGGGATGAGCCGACGATAAGTCGGCGGGAGCGAATAGTAGACAATC
>JAGDDC010000091.1 GCA_017958245.1 Lachnospiraceae bacterium | reverse complement strand
GGGCTGGGATAGAGCATTTTCAGATCGATCTTGCCCTCGTCGATGAGCTTTAGCAGGATGACCACGATCTGCGGGTCAAACTGGGTGCCCCTGCCCCGCTCCAGCTCCCCCAGCACATAGTCGAAATCCATCTGCTTGCGGTACACGCGGTTGGCCGTCATGGCGTCAAAGGCGTCCGCCACGCCGATGATCCGTGCGAACAGCGGAATATTCTCACCGCTCAGTCCCTGTGGATAGCCGCGTCCGTCGTAGCGCTCATGGTGGTAGCGCGTGCCGTCAACAACGTGCTCCACAAGCGTGAAGTCCTTTAAGATATCGGAACCCCTGACCACATGCGATTTCATTTGCGCATACTCTTCGTCTGTCAGACGTCCGACCTTGTTTAAGACGCTGTCGGGCACACCGATCTTGCCTATGTCGTGCATCTGGGCCGCCCTCTTGAGGCTCGAGAGCGACTTGTTGCGGTGCCACCATTTGAAGCATTTCATCTCCTTCGCGATAAGGTAGGAGTACTCGGCCACGCGCGAGCTGTGTTGGCTCGTGCGGACGTCCTTGGCATCGACTGCGTTCGCGATCGCCATGACGGTCTCATTTGCCATGTTTAACTTGATCTGCTGCTGGTTGAGCTGTCTCTGGATCACGAGCCATGTAAACCAGATGATGAAAGCGATGAGCAGGAGCAGCAGATAGACCGAGAAGCCGGGCTGCTCGTAGATCTCTCCTTCTTTTATCAGGTCAAATGACCGTTCTTCGAGTATCTTGTCCCCCGCGCTGTCGAGTATGGCGAGCCTGAAAGTGTAGCTTCCTGCGGGGAGGTTCACGTAGATTATGTTGCTTAAGCTGTTCTGCGGGATGATCGTCCACTGCGAGTCGTAGTCCTCCAGGATATACCCGATGTTAGGTTCCTGGATGGTGTAGTTCAAGATCTCGGGGCCGAGTTCAACACGGCTCACGCCCTGTCCCACGGTGATCTCGCCCGTGCGGACGTGAGGCTGCAGCACGCCGTCGAGGCGCACCGAAGCAAGCTGCATGCGGTAGGATCTGACTTCACTGTTGTATTTCTCGACGTCGATCACGTATACGCCCGTGTCGCAGGGGAGGAAGAGCTCGCCGCGGTCGTTGTGATAGTTCCACGAATTTGCGGTGAGAGACGTTCCAAGACCTCTTCTCGCGTCGAGAAGCTCCCATGCCATATCGCGGTCTTCCACGAGCTCGTCGCGCTCCACCACGTAGATGCCGGCGCTTGACATGACGAACAGAGTGTCCTCATCCTTGACCCATATGTCGTAGTTGTTGAAATAAGGGAAGTTCTCGAGCACCCTGATGCTGCCGTCGGGTTCGAGATAACACAGGCTGTTGCTGGTTACGATGAACACGCCTTCCGATTTGGGGTCCTTTACCATCCTCAAGATAACGCCGCTGCTTAAGCCGTCTTCGCGGGTCAGCATGCCGGTCACCTTGCCGTCTTTGAGCACTGCGATGCCGTCGCCGTTGGATCCCGCAAGTATCGTGCCGTCACTGCGCTCGATGAGCGTGAGGATCTTGGGATTGACCAGGCCGTCCTCGCCGCGGATGGTCTTCACTGTCTTATGGTCCCTGATGAAGCTTATGCCCGTGTCTCCGGCAGCCAGTATCGTGCCGTCCGAAAGTGAGGTGACGACCCTTGCGCGGCTTCCGAAGCTTCCGGCTTCCTCGCCGTATTCCCAGGTCTCACCGTCAGGCGCAAACTCTATCAGACCGTCTCCGTGGGTGCACACCCACAGGTGGTCGTCCGCGTCCACGTACATGCAGCGTATACGGGCCTTGTCGAGGCGCTTCGTCAGGTCGTTCTCGATCCTTTTGCGGCATGAATTGTCAACGATATCGAGCCCTTTGTCCGTGCCGAACAGGTAACAGTCCTGCCATGAAACGACAGCGTTGACAACGCGGCGTTCCATACCGACAGCGCCGTATATGTCCTTGAAGGCGGACTTGGCGAGCCTCAAGAGACCGAGTCTTGAGGAAGTGAACCAGAGATTGCCCTGATAATCGCAGAGTATGTGGTCGATCGAGCTGTTGAATTCGTTGGTGTTCAAAGCATGGTATCCGGATCTGTCTATATACGAGACTCCGTTGTCCGCACTGATAAACAGCGTCCCGTTGTCGAGATGATCGAGGCTGTTGATGTTTGTGACGCCATCGCAGCTTATGGTCCCCAGAAGCTTGAAATCATCGGAAGAGACGTCATAACTGTATATGTGGTCTTCTGAAGTGCCTGCCAACAGAGTTCCGTCAGGCGCAAATGCACAGCAGCTATATATCTCCGGAGCACCGGGGAGGCTTATCGAAGACAGCACCTCACCTTTTTTCATCAGGAAAAGCTTTCCGTCGGAAGTGACGGCGGCCACGTGGCCTTCTCTGTCTGCGGTGATGCTGTCTGCATAGCTGACTTCATCCAAAGTGTTCGCAGCCTTCAGGCCGTTGTTCATGACGAGGATCTGCAAGCTGCCCGTGGTCCCGATATAATACAATCCCTCGGAGTCACGGATCATGCACTGTACGGAATTGGAAGGAAGTCCTTCGGACTGGTCGAGGACGTTTACGACTTCTTCGCGGATCACGATAGACAGGCCGTTGTC
Source organism: Lachnospiraceae bacterium (assembly GCA_017958245.1). Next base: position 1,338 of record JAGDDC010000091.1, on the reverse strand, counting down.
GTTCGTTCCTATCCAGAGACGCCCCTCCTCGTCCACATAGAGGCAGTTGACGTTCTTGATGGATTCGTAGCCGTCTATCCAGCGGAACTCACGCCCGTTGTAGCGGTAGAGTCCGGCGTAGGTGCCTATCCAGAGCACACCGTCGTTGGTCTGGGCGATATCATTTGCCTCGCCGCAGGGAAGACCGTTGTTGCTGCTGTAAATGCTCTGAACGTAGTCGTTGTAGTCCGTGGATTCGGATGCGGACGTTGCAGCCTTTGCAGTGATCGGCGATGCTAGCCCTACAAGCAGACATAAGATCATCACTGTGCCCGCAGCGGTGCCTTTGGCAGCCTTGCCGGCTTTTTGAGAGGTGCGCAGACGCTTGAGCAGGATGGCGAGATAAACCGCCGCTATCGTGAGAACCTTGTCCACAAACTCGATCGCGAGCTGGCCCATGATGCAGCAGAGCAGGAAGGGCATGTTTTTGTCCTTCAGGTAGTTGATGACACCGTTCCCCCACCGGTTGCCCGTATAGCCCTCGGAGAAGATCATGTTCACGGGCACGGAAACGATCAGCGCGGTGAGCATGGTGAGCGAGGCGGCTTTCATGAAGCCGTAGAAGCGGTCAAACCATCTGCGGCGGGCAGCTATGCCCACGATGATGCCAAGTGCGACACTTGTGATGGAGTACACGGCCGAGAGTCCGTTGACGACGCTGTAGGAGAGGTTTCCCACAAGTCCGACCATCGCGCCGCATATGGGTCCTGCGACGTAGGCGCACAGCGCCGTGCCAAATGAATCCGCCCACAGGGGCAGGTCAAGCCGGACGGCCAGCAGTCTGCCGCCGACGTTCAGGAACACGCTCATCGCTATAAACAGGGCGATCTGCCAGGTTTTCCATTTCTTCATAAACGTCTAACGCCTCCCAAAACAACAAGACAAGGTTTTCCGATATGATTTTATCACATTCCGGGGAAGTAAACAATTAAGAGAAAGAAGGAAACAAAGGTTCCAAAAAATCTATTGATTCTTAAGCATTTCATGATATAATGAAGCTTGAGCGCATTTTGGGCAAATGGGCCGTGTGAGATCCGTGAAGGATCTAAAGATGAGCACGGCGTTAAAGAAAGGATGTAAAGGAAACAAACATGGGAATATCGAACATCATCACTCTTCTCTGCGGCGTGGCCCTGTTCCTCTTCGGAATGGATCTGATGGGCAGCGGGCTCAAAAAGGTCGCGGGAAGCAAACTTGAACTGATACTTTTCAGGCTCTCCGGAACACCATTGAGAGGAGTTCTCTTCGGTACCGGAGTCACTGCGATCATACAGTCTTCATCCGCAACATCCGTCATGG
>JAGDDC010000090.1 GCA_017958245.1 Lachnospiraceae bacterium | reverse complement strand
TGTCCCCAACGAGTTCAACCTGGGGCTGGACACGAGAAGAGCCATATATATACCATTTGCGCAGGCAGTCCCCAAAGTGGCAGCCATAGACAGCGACTATTGCAGGATGCTGAAAGAGGGCAAATGCGGCGTCTGCGCCAAGGTCTGCCAGGCCGGGGCGATAGACTACAAGCAGCAGGACGAGCTCGTTGAGCGCGAGTACGGCGCGATCGTGGTCGCGACGGGCTTCAACCCCATAAAGCTCGACAGATTCGATGAATACGCCTACTCAAAGAGCCCCGATGTCGTGACGTCACTCGAGTTCGAGAGACTCATGAACGCGGCGGGACCTTCGGGCGGAACGCTTCTGAGGCCCTCCGACGGCGAGCATCCAAAGACCATTGTGTTTGTGCAGTGCGTGGGATCGAGATGCGCCGAGGGCACGAAGGGCAAGACCTACTGCTCGAAGATCTGCTGCATGTACACGGCAAAGCACGCGATGCTCTGCCGCGAGAAGTACCCCGACACAGACTGCTACGTGTTCTACATAGACGTGAGGACTCCCGGCAAGAACTTTGACGAGTTCTACAGAAGGGCTGCCGAGGAGTACGGAGTGCATTATATAAAGGGAGCGGTCGGCAAGGTCGTGCCGGAGGGCGGCAAGCTCTTCGTGTTCGGCTCCGACCTGATAAACAACACACAGCCTCTCATACAGGCCGACATGGTGGTGCTCGCTGCGGCCATAGAGCCCGACGAGACAGCCAGAAGCCTCGCAACGAAGCTCACGGCTTCGATGGACACCAACGATTTCTTCACCGAGGCCCATCCGAAGCTCCGCCCCGTCGAGAGCCCGACAGCGGGTGTCTTCCTCTCGGGCTGCGCCCAGGGGCCCAAGGACATCCCGGAGACCGTGGCTCAGGCAGGTGCAGCGGCCGCAAAGGTCATAGGGCTGCTCGCAAAGGACAGCCTGACGTGCAATCCCTGCGTGGCCGAGCCCGACGAGCTGCTGTGCAACGGATGTTCATGCTGTGAGAAGGTATGTCCTTACGGAGCCATCACCTACGTTGACAAGGAGTTCAAGGGACCGAACAGGACCACGCTGCTTCGCCGCGTGTCCCAGGTCAACCCCGCGGTCTGCCAGGGCTGCGGAGCCTGCACGGTTGCCTGTCCTTCGGGTGCGATGGACCTGAAAGGCTTCTCAAACAAACAGATCATGGCGGAGGTGGACAGTATATGCAGGTAGAAGAAAAGACAGGGACACAGGAATGGACGCCCACCATAGTTGCCTTCTGCTGCAACTGGTGCTCGTATGCGGGCGCCGACCTGTCCGGGACGAACAGGCTGCAGTACCCTGCAAATGTGAGGATCATAAGGATACCCTGCTCGTGCAGGCTCAACCCGATCTTCGTGCTCCGCGCCTTCCAGCGCGGCGCAGACGGCGTGATCCTGTGCGGCTGCCATCCGGGCGACTGCCACTACACCACGGGCAATTATTACGCGAGAAGGCGCATGACGCTCATGTTCTCGATGCTCGACTTCCTCGGGATAGAGAAGGAGCGCACGAGGGTAGAGTGGGTATCCGCCGCGGAGGGCGCGAAGTTCGCGGCGACCATGAACGACTTCACGGAGACCGTGAGGAAACTCGGAAAGAACGAGAGGCTCGCGGACCTGAGAGTGCAGGGTGAGCAAGGACAGTGAGGGGACCTGAGTTAGCGGTCCCCGCAAGTGTGAGATCAGAAGCCTCTTTAAGAGGCCATGAAAAGGAGACCGGAATTGGAGAACAAGACGGTAAAGGAGAGAGCCCTGGAGCTCATAAGGAGCGGCGCCGCGGCCCGGGTCATGGGCTACAGGAAGGGCGAGTTCGAGTACGATCACACCCCCTCGCTCTTTGAGAGCGCGGAGGACATAGAGGAGAACTTCATCTTCGACGAGTACTCGGGCGCAAACCTTTCAAAATACATGATATCCGCATCGCGCAAGGAGGGGAAGACAGCGGTCTTTTTAAAGCCCTGCGACACATATTCCCTGGTCCAGCTCACAAAGGAGCACCGCGTCCTGCGCGAGAACATCATCGCCGTGGGAGTGGCCTGCGACGGGATGTACGGGGAGGGAAGAGTCCTTCTCGGCAAATGCTCGACCTGCAAGTCAAAAAGGATGGTAGGCTGCGACGAGCTGATAGGCGAACAGGGAGAAGACTGTGACACCTCGAGGTTTGAGGAGGTCGAGAAGCTTGAGAAGATGACGCCGAAGGAGCGGTACGAGTTCTTTAAGGGTGAGCTCGGGCGCTGCATACGCTGTAACGCCTGCAGGAACGTGTGCCCCGCATGCAGCTGCGAGACCTGCGTCTTCGACAACCCCGATATGATCAGGAACAAAGCTGCCGCGGATTCATTTGAGGAGAACATGTTCCACGTGATCAGAGCGTTTCACGTGGCATCGAGGTGCACGGACTGCGGTGAGTGCTCGAGGGTATGCCCGCAGAAGATACCGCTTCACCTTCTAAACAGAAAGTTCATAAAGGACATAAACGAGTTCTACGGCGAGTATCAGGCAGGCGCGGACCCCGACAGCGTCCCGCCGCTGTACGACTACACTCAGGGCGACTGCGAGCCTTCCGTGATCTACGGGAAATGAGGCTGCCTGGAGATACCGATAGAAACCGTGTTTAAAATCAGAGAGGAGGGCTGCGCTTGAAGAGGATCAAGAGAGACGCCGCAGACGCCCTTTTTAAGAAGATAAACGAGAAGAGAAACCTGCTGATCCCCGTGAAACAGGCGGGTGTTACGAAGTTTGCTCCCTACTTTGAGGGGGCGGAGCTTTCAGACGACCTGCTCACGGTCAGAAGTGCCAAGGACCTGTTCTTCCCGCAGGTCGAGGACCTTGCGGGCTTCAGGGTGAGCGGCAAGGCGATAGAAGTCTTTGAGACGAGGGAGGAAGTCCTCGATTTCGCTGTGTTCGGAGTGAGGGCGTGCGATGCGAGGAGCTTTGAGATACTCGACAGAGTGTTCCTAAAGGAGCCCGAGGACACCTATTACAGGGAGAGGCGCGAGCACGCGGTGATCATAACTCTTGCGTGTGGAAACCCTGAGAAGACCTGTTTCTGCAGCAATTTTGGGATAGACGCGGCGGCGCCGGGAGGCGACGTCGAGTGTATCGAGGGCGATGAGTATTTGTACTGGAGAGCAAAGACCGACAAGGGCGAGGCGCTCACGGCCGAGCTCTCGGATCTCCTTGAGGAGGCCGGAGACGAGCCTGAGGAGTTTGGGGAGAGACAGGCCGCGATCCGCGGGAAGATAAAAGATCTTCCGCTTGCGGGACTTGATCTTGGCGCATTTGGATGCGGCAAGACAAAGGCCCTCTTTGACAGCGAGAAATGGGACCTGCTTTCCGAGGCCTGTCTTG
>JAGDDC010000089.1 GCA_017958245.1 Lachnospiraceae bacterium | reverse complement strand
GTCGGTTTCGGTCCGATGGTTACTTTTCAGTATAACTCGGCTGTCAGCTTGCCACCCTCGCTGACAGTTGCGGTGACGACGGTAGTACCGCAAGCGACTCCCGAGATGACACCTTTGGGCGACACGGTCGCGATGCTCTCGTCTTTCGAGGAGAACTCAACCGTGTGAAGCTTGCCGGTGTTGTAGACCTTGAGCGAGAAGTAGCCGCCCTTCACTATGGAAACGGACTTCACGCTGATCTTGACTTCGGGTGCCGCAGCACTTGCCGTCCTTGTCTTACTCAAAGCGGGAAGGCACAAAAAGAGCGCAAAAACAGACAGAAATATTGAAATCTTTATGCATTTCAAAATTCCGGCTCTCATGTCTTCAACCTCCGACTTTTTGTAAATGCCGGCTCTGCGCCGGCTGTTCTTGTCACATCCTGTGGATAGTGTACATTTCTTCTTTGTCAGAATGTTGTCATTAGTTTGTAAATATAGGTACTGTATGATATAATTCATTTGGCCCGATACAATAAGAGCTTTTAGCGGAGGAAAGTTTATGGATTATATTCTCATCGCGGACGACAACAAGGACATCACCGATGTTCTGGCAAATTACGTAAAAAAGGAGGGTTATGAGCCGATAGTCGCTTCGGACGGGCTCATGGCCGTGGATTATTTTGGCAAATACAAGCCCGTGTGCGTGCTCCTCGACGTCATGATGCCGAAGGAGGACGGGTACGAGGTGTGCAGGAAGATCAGGGCGGTCTCGGACGTGCCCGTGATCATCATCACCGCGAGAGGTGAGGATTTCGAGAGGATCATGGGACTCGACATAGGTGCGGACGACTACATAGTCAAGCCCTTCAGCCCCAGCGAGGTCATGGCGAGAGTCAGGGCCGTCCTGCGCAGGATGACAAAGCGCGAGAAGGGGAGCGACAACGTGATCTCCATAGAGAATCTCGTGATCAACCTCGACGAGTACACCCTCCACATAGGAGGCAAGAAGGTCGTGCTCACCAAGAAGGAGATCGAGACCATGTGGACGCTCGCCAAGAACCCCAACAAGGTCTTCACCAGGGACAACCTGCTCGACAGCCTCTGGGGATATGATTACTTCGGAGACAGCAGGACAGTGGATTCGCACATAAAGAGGCTCAGAGCCAAGCTTGATTCGGAGCCCCATCCCACCTGGTCGATCAAGACTATCTGGGGCATGGGCTACAAGTTCGAGATAGAAGAGGAAGAACCGCGTGATAAGTAGGCTAAAAAGTTTCAGAAAGCGTCACAGTACGATCTTCATCAAGGTATATATAAACTACGCCGTTCTCGTGCTGATCTTCGCCATCCTGATAGGACTGGTCTTCATCCTGCTCTACAGGAACTCGAACAACAGGATCTATCAGGACAAGCTCGCGAAGAAGGCGCAAATGGTCTCCGTCCGGCTCGCAAGCTACATAGTCGACGAGGACTACGAGGAGTGCTTAAACTACCTCAGCATACTCCGTGAAGTCGACGAGACCGAGATGTGGCTGATCGCCAAAAAGGACGCGAGACAGCCAATGAACGAGGCGATCACGAGCTTTGATTTCGCCCACGAGAAGCTCCAGCCGGAGTACGTGGAGGTCATAAAGGACGCGCTCGTGGGGAAGACGGACGCGGTGTCGTTCTTCAGCCTGAGGCACGACGCGACCACGTTCACCGCGGGAACGCCGGTGTACGCGCCAAACGGCGAGGTCTGCGGCGCCCTGGTCCTCATCGAGACCATGGCCGCCATGGACGAGCTGACCTCGACCTCTACGTCCATCATAGTGGTGAGCTCCGTTGTGGCGCTCATCGTAGCTTTCATACTCGCGGTAGCCTTCGCAAGACAGATCTCGAGGCCGATCCTCATGATGAGGGCCGCGACCATCGAGCTCGCGGAGGGCAACTACTCCGTGAAGACGGGCATCGCGGGCAACGACGAGATCGCTGAGCTGTCGACCACCATCGACCAGCTGGCCGTGAAGCTGCGTGAGAACGAGGAGATCCGCAAGAACATGGAGCAGATGAGGATCGATTTCTTCGCAAATGTCTCACACGAGCTGAGAACACCTATCGCCGTAGTCAGGGCCTACACAGAGAGCCTTGTCGACAAGGTGGTCACGGATGAGGAGCAGATCGACCAGTATCACATGAGGATGCTCGGCGAATGCCGCAGCATGGAGAGACTCGTAGGCGACCTTCTGACCCTCTCAAAGATGCAGAACCCCGACTTTGAAGTAGAGAAGGAACCCGTGAACGTGGTCCAGATCTTCGGTGAGATATCGAGGAGCGTTGCCGCCCTCGGCGAAGAGAAGAACGTCAGCATGGAGATCGAAAAGGACGGCGATGTCCTCATGATGATGGGCGATTACGACAGGCTCAGGCAAATGTTCCTCGTCATCTGCGACAACGCTGTAAAGTTCTCAAACGAGAACTCCCTGATCCACGTAAAGCTCAAGAAAGAAAAAGATTCGAAACTTGTTATTTCCATAAAGGACGACGGCGTCGGGATCGCTCCCGAGGAGCTTCCGAACATCTTCGACAAATTCTACAAGTCTAAGCTCAGACAGAACGCCAAGGGCTCGGGCCTGGGGCTTGCCATCGCCAAGCACATAGCCCTGAAGCACGGCGGCACGATCGACGTGTCGAGCACGCCCGGAGAGGGCACGCAGTTCGTGTTCACTTTCGACTGCGTCGAGGAGAAAGACTTCGAAGATGTATTATAAATATGCAAATTCCGTCACAGTTTTTTGAAAACGTGAATTTGAAAGTACGAATATCAAGAAAAAAGGAAGTTCAAGATCATTTTAATGAAAAAATAAAGAAAATACTTGACAATTGTTTGAAAATGAGTTATGATGTACTCAGTTAAATACCTGGGGTGTTCGTTGAAACTCCTGCTATTTTGAACCTACATTACGTTTATGGGATTCCAACATTTTTAAGTTTATGCCAGGCCGCACCGAATCAGTGGAAGGCAGAAGGCTTATCTGAGGTTACCCACCTAGCTTGGCTAGGCGTCAGAATGCAGGCGACGGCATTTTGGGTTTTTACTTTTAAAAGTGACAGTGGCTTACGCCACTGTTGTTTTTTTATGTCAGAAATGCTATGATTATGTGAACATGGCATAGCGGGCGCGGCAGGTGACACGCCCCGGGATAAGAAAAGGAGTGCTCATGAGATACGGACTTGTAAAGGTCGCTGCTGCGACACCGCCGCTCAAGGTGGCGGACTGCGCTTACAACGCGGACATGACCATAAAAGCCATAGAGGATGCCGAGAAGGAGTCCGTCAAGATCCTTGTGCTGCCCGAGTTCGGGCTCACAGGCTACACCTGCGGGGACCTCTTTCTTCAGGACACCCTGATCGAGGGTGCTTTAAGACAGTTAAAGAGAGTCGCTGCTTCCACGGAAGGGAAGGACGTCCTTGTGACTGTCGGCCTCCCCTTTATGCACAACTCAAAGCTCTACAACGTGGCGGCGGTGATCCAGGACGGGAAGATACTGGGCCTCGTGCCGAAGCATTTCCTTCCAAACTACGCGGAGTACTATGAGTCGAGGCATTTCATGCCCGGAAGGACGGCAGTGGAGACGGTTGACGTCCTGGGCGAGAAGGTGCCCTTTGGCATGAACATACTCTTCAGATGCGAGGAGTTCAAGAAGCTCGCCATAGGCGTCGAGATCTGCGAGGACCTGTGGATGCCCCAGCCTCCGAGCGGGAGTCACGTGCTCGCGGGCGCGACCATAGTCTTGAACCTCTCCGCGAGCGACGAGCTCGCGGGCAAGAGCATATACAGAAGAGATCTTGTGAAGAACCAGTCGGCGAGACTCGTGTGCGGCTATATATATGCGGACGCGGGCGATGGGGAGTCGACCACCGACCTGGTCTTCTCCGGACACAACCTGATCGTGGAGAACGGGACCGTGCTCGAAGAGTCGAAGATGTTTGAAAACGGCATGATAGTCTCCGAGATCGACGTGACGAAGATCGTGAACGAGAGGCGCCGCATGACCTCTTATTCGTCAAAGACAGACGGCTACACGTAGGTCTCCTTCTCATACGCGAGTGTGAGAAAAGAGCTCGAAAGGACGGGAGAACTTCCCGTCACCCCGATCTCAAGGCGCATACCTTGCAACCCCTTCGTCCCGGAGAACCCCGAGGCGAGAGCGGAGCAGTTTGAGGAGATCATGATGATCCAGGCCGCGGGGCTCAAGAAGAGGCTCCTGCACATAGGCTGCCGCTGCGCCGTCATAGGCATATCGGGCGGACTCGATTCGACGCTCGCCCTCCTCATAACAAAGAAAGCCTTCGATATGTGCGGTTTCGATCCCGCGGGGATCACGGCGATCACGATGCCGTGCTTCGGCACATCAAAGAGGACGTACGACAACGCATTTGCACTGACAAATGAACTGGGCATAACGCTCGAGGAGATAGACATAAAGGAAGCCGTGAGGCAGCATTTTAAAGACATAGGCCAGAGTGAGGACAAAAAGGACCTGACCTATGAGAACGCTCAGGCCAGGGAGAGGACGCAGATACTCATGGACGTCGCGGGCTTAAAGGGCGGGATCGTCGTGGGCACGGGAGACCTCTCGGAGTTGGCGCTCGGCTGGGCGACCTACAACGGAGACCACATGTCGATGTACGGAGTCAACGCCTCCGTTCCCAAGACCCTCGTGAGAGGACTTGTGAGACACGTTGCGGACACGACGGAAAATGAAGTGCTCAGGAGAGTCCTGATCGACATAGTCGAGACTCCCGTCAGTCCCGAGCTGCTCCCCGGCAAGGACGGAGAGGTCGGACAGAAGACCGAGGACGTTGTGGGGCCTTACGAGCTTCACGATTTCTTCCTCTACTATATGCTGAGGTTCGGCTTCGGACCCGCGAAGATACTTCATTTGGCGTGCACTGCCTTCGAGGGGGCCTACGACAGGGAGACCGTGAAGAAGTGGCTCAAGGTCTTCTACGGAAGGTTCTTCTCACAGCAATTCAAGCGTTCCTGTCTTCCGGACGGCCCGAAGGTCGGTTCTGTGGCGCTCTCCCCCAGAGGAGACTGGCGCATGCCCTCCGATGCGAGCAGAGAGAGCTGGTTTAGAGAGCTGGAAGGATAAAAGGTAACAAAGGAGTTTTAAGATGAACAACCAAAACAACCAAAACAACGGTGGAAAGAATTCGCCGGGCAACAACAGATCCATATTGATCATGTGCCTCGTTGCGGCTCTTGTGCTCGTGGTGCTCTTCAGCTACATCACGCGCTC
>JAGDDC010000088.1 GCA_017958245.1 Lachnospiraceae bacterium | reverse complement strand
TGGGCAGACGAGAACGGCACCAGCGGCAAGGCTTACGGCTATCAGCTGGGAGTGAAGCACCGCTACAAGGAGGGGATGTTCGACCAGGTCGACAGGGTCATCTACGATCTTAAGAACAATCCTTTCTCGAGAAGGATCATGACCAACATATATGTGCATCAGGATCTCGCCGAGATGCAGCTCTATCCCTGCGCCTACAGCATGACTTTCAATGTCACGAAGCCTGCGGGGGACGGGAAGCTTAAGCTCAACGCGATCTTAAACCAGCGCTCTCAGGACATACTCGCCGCAAATGCTTGGAACGTGGCGCAGTACGCCGTGCTCGTTCATATGCTCGCGAGGACTTGCGATATGGACGTCGGTGAGTTCGTTCACGTGATAGCCGACGCGCACATATATGACAGGCACGTGGACATGATAAAGGAGCTCATAAAGAGGCCGCAGTTCCACGCGCCGACCTTCTGGCTCAACCCCGAAAAGAAGGATTTTTACGAGTTTACGAAGGACGACGTGGAGCTCAGAAACTACGAATACGGACCTGCGATAGGCAAGATCCCCGTAGCGGTCTGAGACGTGCGGGAAAGAGGTTTTACATGATATTGATAGCTGCGGTCGACAACAATTGGGCGATCGGGTTTGAGGGGAAGCTCTTGGTGAGCATCCCCGCAGATCACAGGAATTTCAAGAGGCTGACCGAGGGGAACACCTGTATATACGGGAGAAAGACGCTCTCGACCTTCCCCTTTGAAAAGCCGCTCGCGAACAGGCGCAACATAATCCTCTCGAGGAAGAAGGACCTGGAGGTTGCGGGCGCGGAGATCGCGGGAAGTGTCGAGGAGGCGCTCGAGATGGTTGCGGGCGAGGATCCTGACAAGGTGTTTCTCATAGGCGGTGCGCAGGTCTACGACCAGATGATCAGGTACTGTGACAAAGCGGTCATCACGAAGGTCGACTACAACTACCAGGCGGACGCGAGGATCACTGACCTCGACGCATCGGATGAGTGGGAGCTCGTCGAGAGATCCGATGAACAGACATGTTACGACATAGAGTATGTCTTTTGCAAATATGTCAGGAAAAAACAGGCTTGAAGGTCATTTGCCGGGGAGCCCATATGAAACAGAAAGGTGAAGGGCGGCGTGGCTGCCCTGCCGGAAAGGAAGCCAGATGAAGATCCTTGTCGTAGATGACAATCCCGTCAACGTGACGTTGCTGTGCAGCCTGATAGGGCAGACGGGAAGCAGATATGAGAGCGCCGAGAACGGAGCGAAGGCGGTCGAGCTGGTGTCAAAGAACAGGTACAATCTCGTCCTTATGGATCAGTTCATGCCCGGGATGAGCGGGACCGATGCCATGAAGAGGATCAGGGAGCTCGACAGCAGCTACAACCGCTATACCAGGATCGTCTGTCTCACTGCAAACAGGGAGGAAGGGCTCAAGGAGAAGTTTATACTGGAAGGGTTCGATGACTATTTGCCCAAGCCCGTCAATCCCGTGGAGCTCAAGAACCTGATCTTCAGATACGGGCAGGAACCGCCCGGAAGACCCGAGGAGAAGGTCGGCAGCGCAGGACTGAGCTGGAGGAGCGACTTAAAGTTTGTAAATATAGAACACGGCATCATCAACTGCGGAGGCGACGGAAACCAGTTTGAGGAAGTCATGAAGATAATCCTCAGATACGGCAGGGACAAGATCGCGAAGCTCGATGATTACCTGAGAGAAGGTGATATGGATCTCTACGCCGTAGAGGTGCACGCGATGAAGAGCAACGCCGGGACCATAGGGGCGAAGGACCTCGCGGCAAAGGCACAGGCTCTCGAGGATGCCGCGAGGAACGGCGACAGGGATACGGTCTTTTCGGGGCACTCGGCTTTTGTCGAGGAGTACGACGAGCTTTTGAACGAGCTCAAGCTCCTCACCGATTCACCCTCTCTCGACCGCAAGCCCACAAAGCCTTCGAGGCAGGCGGACAAGGGATATCTTGACGCCGAGCCCGGCGAGTACATGCAGACTTTCAGGGAGATCCTGGACTGCGTTATGTACGGCTCCTACGAGGGGGCGGAAGACCTGATAGACATACTGAAGATGTTCTCTCTTCCGAGCCCGCTTTCGGAATGCGCACAGAAGATCTCCGATCATTTGCAGGCAAAGAACTATCAGGGGATCATCGATGAGATAACACAACTATTGAAGACAGTCGATTTAGAGGACGGGGCCTTCGACGGAAAGGACAAGGCATGATTCAGATCCTGAGCGTCAACAGGGCGCTTAAAGGCGGTGTGAAGACATGCGACGGCGTAGATTGCAACATCTCCGCCTCGGATACAGCTTTGCACGCTTTCAACCAGATAATCCATATAAAACCGGACATCATAGTCGTCAACATGGACAGAAAGAAGATGGATGTCGACATGCTCGTCCGCAGGATAAAGAAGATGCAGGCCGCGGACGGCATCCCTCTGCTCATGCTGGCGGAGTACGAGGACGACGTGGCGCAGTACCTCGATGACGGGCGCAGCCATATGCTCCCTGACGACGAGGAGGACGAGGTGATCCTGAGCTGGATCGTAAAGAAGCTCGGCAGCAAGCCCAAGGACCAGTGCGCCAAGATACTCGTGGTCGACGACGACCCGGTAGTGCTTGAGACGAGCGCGATGTTCCTCGGCGCGAAGTACGACGTGAGGACGACCACTTCCTTCAAGGAGGCGCTGAACATCATGCACAACGAGCGTCCGGGCGTGGTGCTGCTTGACATAGCTATGCCCGAGATGGACGGCAGAGAGGCCATCAGGAAGATCAAGGACGAGCCGGATCTCGCTGACATTCCCGTGCTCTTCCAGACAGGTATAGCTGGGACGAACGTCGTAAAGGAGTGTCTGAAGCTGGGCGCGGTGGGCTTCGTTGTCAAGCCGCTTCAAAAGAACACGCTTCTTGAGAAGGTCAGCGAGACTCTCGGCATGGCCAGAGGCAAGAAAAAGAAGATACTGATGATCGACGAGTTCGAGTTCAACCTCTCCTTCCTGGCGGGGCTCCTTCAGGACTGCTGTGATGTTCTGATAGCGCCCGCTACGCTTTTTGCGATCAACGTTCTCGAGGAGAAGAGACCGGATATCGTCTACGTCAACGCGGACAACTCCTCCTACCTGATCCCGAAGGTACGTGAGAAGGCAAACGCATACAAGATACCTTTGCTCCTTGGAACTCAGGGCGTTTCAAACATGAGCGTCGAGACGGAACTTAGAAAGCCGAACACTTTCCGGGTGGAGCTTCCTGCGACAAAGGATTCATTGCTTGGTGCGATCGACGGCATCGGAGAGTGGAGAGTCGAGGAGAGCTTGTATTGAGAGCAGGGATATGAAGGGACCGGCGCGGGCCGCGTCCCAAGGAGTACGGAGGGTGATCGATGGTTAATTACACGCACAAGGGAGAGGTCGACGGCCGTGACGTGATCTTCTACAGGATATCCGACGGGGGAGCGGAGGCTGTCATCTCAAACCTCGGAGCGACTCTTGTGGCGCTCTTTGTGAAAAACGGTGAGAAGATGACTGATGTGGTGCTTGGTTTTGACACGCCCGAGGAGTACCTGAAAGAGGACGTCTATCTGGGCACTGTGGTCGGAAGGTGCTGCAACAGGATCGGTGGAGCTGCGTTTGAACTCGGGGGAGAGACGTATCACCTCGAGGCAAATGACGGACGCAACAACCTCCACAGCGGGTTCTCTCCGTACAAAAAAAGAATATATGATGCGAACATAGAGGGGGAGAACAGTGTCTCCTTCTCACTTTTAAGCCCGGACGGAGACCAGGGTTTCCCGGGGACGCTCAACTTCAAGGTGACCTACACGATGACGGGCGACACCCTGAGGATCGATTACGAGGGAAAGTCTGACAAGGACACGATCTTCAACCCTACAAACCACTCTTACTTCAACCTCTCCGGGCATGAGAGCGGCGCGCGCGGAGCCATGTCACAGTCTCTCAGGCTGTCGGCCTCATTTGCGACGCCAAACGGCGAGGGCACGGTTCCGAACGGTGAAAAGAGAAGTGTTGAGGGACCTTTTGACTTCAGGGAGTTTCACGCTATAGGCGAGAGGATAGAGTGCGATGACGAGCAGCTGCGCGGCGCATCAGGCTACGACCACAACTTCCTCATAGACGGACCGGAAGGGGAGTTTCGGTACGCTGCGACGCTCAGGTCCTGCGACGGGAGCATAGAGATGGACGTGTACACGGACTGCCCCGGTGTTCAGCTCTACAGTTCAAACTATCTCGGGGATATGACCGGCAAGGGCGGCGCAAAGTACGAGAGAAGAGGCGCTGTATGCCTAGAGACACAGTACGTTCCTAACGCCATAAACATGACGGGCTTCAAGGTTCCCATAGCAAAGGCCGGGGAGACCGTAAAGAGCCGGACGGAGTACAGGTTCAGGACGTGCGGGAAGTGAGACTCGCGTATGTGACGGTCGCAAAGAGATGTTCTCTGCCGATCGTTTTGCGATAAACAAGAGAAAGGATCGTTTACGTGTCATGAAAAAAGTAATAACCTACGGAACATATGACCTGCTTCACGTGGGGCATATCAATCTCCTCAGAAGAGCGAGAGAGCTCGGAGACTACCTGATCGTGGTGGTGTCAACGGACGAGTTCAACGCTCTGAAGGGCAAGAAGGCGTACACCTCATTTGAGGACAGGAAGAAGATCCTCGAGGCGATAAGATATGTTGACGAGGTGCTGCCCGAGAGGACATGGGAGCAGAAGATCGACGACGTCAAAAACAACAACGTCGATGTGTTTGTAATGGGGGACGACTGGAAAGGAAAGTTTGACTTCCTGAAGGACTATTGTGAGGTGGTCTATCTGCCGAGGACCGAGGGCATCTCGACCACGAAGATCAAGCAGGACCTGAGCCTGTAGAAAGGCTTAGGGTGAGTGCACGGGACACCGGTGGCTAAAGCGGCCGGGGTGCACGGAAAGCGAAGAAAGGAAAGCTATGAAGAAACCGTTTGTCACAAAGGAACAGATAGAGGAGATCGCAAAGACCTACCCTACACCGTTCCACATCTACGACGAGAAGGGCATCAGGGAGAACGCGAGAAGGCTGAAAGCAGCATTTGCATGGAACAAGGGCTTCAAGGAGTTCTTTGCGGTCAAGGCGACGCCCAATCCCTTTATTGTTCAGATACTCAAGGAAGAGGGCTGCGGGGTCGACTGCGCGACCGGACAGGAGCTGATACTCGCCGATATGGTGGGACTCGGGAAGGGGGACATCATGTTCTCCTCAAATGACACCCCCGCGGGCGAGTTTACCATGGCAAAGGAGCGCGGCGCCTATATAAACCTCGACGACATCACGATGATCGACTTTATCGAGAAGGAGTGCGGCGTTCCCGAGACGATCTTCTGCCGCTACAATCCGGGCGGAGTCTACAACGTGAGCAACACGATCATGGACAACCCCGGCGAGGCGAAGTACGGGATGACGAGAAAGCAGATAAGCGAGGCTTTTAAGAGGCTTAAACAGCTCGGGGCGAAGGATTTCGGCATCCATGCTTTTCTGTGCAGCGGCGCGGTGACCAACGATTATTATCCGATGCTCGCAAGAGACCTCTTCGTGCTCGCGAAGGAGCTTCACGAGGAGACAGGAGCGCACGTAAAGTACATCAACCTCTCGGGCGGCGTGGGAGTGCCTTATCTCCCCGGAGCAGAGGGCTGCGATATCATGGCTATAGGAGAGGGCGTGAGGAAGGCTTACGAGGAAGTCCTGGTTCCCTGCGGCATGGACGATATCTCGATCTTTACGGAGCTTGGAAGGTTCATGCTTGCGCCCCACGGACATCTCGTGACCAAAGCTATCCACGAGAAGCACACCTACAGGGAGTACATAGGGGTCGATGCCTGCGCTGCAAACCTCATGAGGCCTGCCATGTACGGGGCTTACCATCACATAACGGTGCTCGGCAAGGAGAACGCGCCCTGTGACAAGATATACGACGTGGTCGGCGGATTGTGTGAGAACAACGACAAGTTCGCCATAGAGAGGATGCTCCCGAAGATCGACATGGGTGACTATCTCGTGATCCACGACACCGGAGCTCACGGCTTCGCGATGGGCTACAACTACAACGGTATGCTCCGCTCGGCTGAGCTTCTGCTCTGCGAGAACGGAGAGGTGAAGAAGATCAGGCGCGCAGAGACGCCGAGGGATTATTTTGCAACGTTTGATTTCTGTGATTACTACAAGGTTTTGAACAAGTGACGAAAGCCTGTTTTGAGGAGGACTCTCCTCAAGACTGCTATGAGAAAGGTGAGATGAGACATGGCTAAAGATCTTAAAGATTATGTTAGGACTATACCCGATTTTCCGGAGCCCGGGATCATGTTCCGCGATGTGACGAGTATCCTTCAGGATCCCGACGGACTCAAGCTCTCTATCGATGAGCTCAAAGAAAAGCTCGACGGAGTTGATTTTGACGTTGTTGTGGGACCGGAGTCGAGAGGCTTCATCTTCGGCGTTCCGATCGCTTATCTCACGAACAGGTCATTTGTGCCGGTGAGAAAGAAGGGCAAGCTCCCCTGCGAGACCGTCGAGATCTCCTACGATCTCGAGTACGGTTCGGCGACGATCGAGATACACAAGGATGCGATCAAGCCCGGGCAGAAGGTTGTCATCGTGGACGATCTGATCGCGACAGGCGGTACGACCGAGGCTATCGTGAAGCTCATTGAGCAGCTGGGAGGCAAGGTCGTAAAGATACTCTTCGTGATGGAGCTCGAGGGGCTGAAGGGAAGAGAGCGCCTTAAGGGGTATGATGTGGACGCGGTTATAAAGTATGAGGGGAAATAGTTTTCCGATGCCTGAAACGCGGAAAAGTGAATCTTTTTGACAACGAAAAACCTCTGTCGGTTCGGGTGATAGAGGTTTTTTTGTGCGGGTTATTTGAAGTTTTTGGAGAGGTAGAGCAGGAGGTCGTCGTCATTTGCGCAGGGGGCGTATGTGTCGAGGACCTTGCCACGGTACCAGACACCGCTTCCGTCGGGCAGGTAGCC
>JAGDDC010000087.1 GCA_017958245.1 Lachnospiraceae bacterium | reverse complement strand
TAAGCTTCTTCGCCACGGCGAGCGTCAGCACATACTCCGGTATCCCGGTGGCAACGCCTGCTGTGCCCCAGGTGACCTTGGCTCTGGTCTTGTCTGAACCGGGTCCTATGGGCTCCTTGTCTGCGTCGGCGTTTTTCTGGTGGCCGGCGTCGATCACGATCTTTACTCCGTTTGAGGGCACGGCTTCGGGCTCGTCCTCGCCTTCGCCCTCGGAGTCTCCCTCCGGGGTCGGTGTCAGGTCCTCAGGTTCTTCATCCTCTCCTTCGATATCGCTTTCACCGGCTTCCGCAGCTCCGCCCTCTTTGCCCGCACTCTCGTCAGGTGCGCTCACATCTTCATCATCCGTGCTCTGTGCGGGACCCAGATCTTCCTTTTGCGCGTCATCCGTGTCCGCTTGGGCCTCTGCAACCTTGTCAGGTCCTTTTTTATCGGCCTCTCTGTCCGCTTTCGCCAAAACTCCGCCGATCAGGCACATGACGACCGCCACGGCGAAAAAACCCACCGCTGCTATAAGTATAGTTTTGACTCTCTCGCTCATTTATGCTTCTCCTTTGTTTTAGCTGATTTAGATACATTATCCCGATTGACTCGGGAAAACTGTTACCATATAATGAATCTATATATGCGGGTCCGCTCATTTTCCGCGATCCCGCGCAGGAGGTATCGTTTTGGAAGACAGTATCGTTGTAAAGACATTTGGCGGTTTCTCTATGTCTTATGGCGAAAACAGCATAAGTGACCAGGACAATCGTTCAAAGAAGACCTGGACGATCATCGAGTACCTGATCGCAAACCACAGCCGTTCTATCACGCAGACCCAGCTGATCAGCCTTCTCTGGTCGGATGACAGCATGGGTGACGCGCCCGAGAACGCTTTAAAAACCTGTCTTCACCGCGCAAGAGAGGTTCTCGACAAGCTCGGCACGGGCTTTTCAGGCAAGCTGATCCTTCACAAGAGAGGTATCTTCTCATGGAACCCCGACGCGAAGATCACCACCGACTTTGACGAATTCGAGAGCCACTGTCAGCTCGCTACCGTCGGCAGCACGCCTGAAGACGAGAAGCTCGCTCATTTCAAGGCTGCCATCGATCTCTACAAGGGAGATTTCCTCCCCAAATGCTCCGACGACGACTGGGCGATCCCGATCATCACCTACTATCACACGCTCTACGTCAACTCGGTCCACAGCTATATCACGCTGCTCGAATCGAAGGAGATGTATCAGGAGATCGTCGACTGCTGCTGCTTCGCGACGAACATAGACCCTTACGACGAACAGATACACTACTTTTTTATACTCGCGCTGTACAAGCTCGGCAAGCAGCAGGCTGCGCTCGATCGCTACGACAGCGTCCTGAACCTGTTCTACAACAGCTACGGACTCAATCCGTCCCAAAGGCTCATGGATCTGCACGACGAGATCATCAAGAGCGAGAACTCTTTCGAGGCGGATCTTTCGACCATACAGTCGGATCTCGCAGACAGCAGCGTAAAAAGAGGAGCCTTCAGGTGTGAGTACTCCATCTTCCGCTCACTCTACAAGGTCCAGGCGAGGATGATAGCCAGGAGTGGGCAGTCGATCTACCTCTGCCTGATCACCATGACCGTCCCGAAGAAGCTCTCAGCTCCCAAGTATCTCTCGACCGCGATGACGCGCATGAACGACGTGATCACGAGGTCGCTCAGATCGAGCGATGTCTTCTCCCGCTACAGCAAGAACCAGTACATCATCATGCTGCCGGCCGCCTGCTACGAAAACAGTCTCGCGATCGGCGAGAGGATCTTAAAGAACTACGACGCATCGAAGCCGAAGCTCCAGGTCAGGGCTTCCTTCATGGTCAGGTACATAGAACCCCAGGTTTATGACGAAGAAACTGAGACAAGCGCCCCGCAGTAAAGCGGAGGCGCTTTTTTTGTTCCGGTCTGTTTTAGGCCACCTCTCACTCCCCGTAGAAGTAAGC
>JAGDDC010000086.1 GCA_017958245.1 Lachnospiraceae bacterium | reverse complement strand
GATCAAGCGCGAGCAGGCTGAAGCCGAAATGGAAGAAGGATCGTCGGAGGACGGTGAGGAAGGGTTTGATTCCGAACCGGGTCACGGTGACGGGGAAGAAGACGGGTCGCGGCCGGAAAACGATGTTTGACGGATACGATACGTAAAAGTGCAGGCAATGGGGGTTTCTCATGGATGCTAACGGGAAACTAAAGCTCTGGAACGAGTACGCGAAGAACAAGACTCCGGAGCTGAGGGAGAAGATCATAATTGAATATGTCGGACTGGTGAAGGTCGTCGCCGGAAAGCTGAGCGTCTATCTCGGCAACAACGTCGAGTATGACGATCTCGTCGGATATGGCACATTTGGCCTGATAGACGCGATAGACAAATTCGACGCCACCAAGGGAGCCAAGTTCGAGACCTACGCCTCACTCAGGATCAGGGGTTCGATACTCGACCAGATCAGGAAGATGGACTGGATACCCAGGTCGCTCAGACAGAAGCAAAAGCAGCTCGACGCGGCCTACCAGAAGCTTGAGAGCCTGAACGGCGTGGCGCCCGACGACGAGGACCTTGCAAATGAGCTGGGGATCACGGTCGACGAGCTCGAAGAGTGGCAGACCCAGACGCAGGTCTCAAGCCTTGTATCGCTCGATGAGTGCATGGAGCAGGGTGAGGTGAGAGTGGAGACCGGACAGACCGAAGGTTATGAGAGTCCGGAGAAGGCAGTCGAGAGGAGCGAGCTCAAAAAGCTCCTGATGGAGGCGATCGGAACTCTCACGGAGAAGGAGAAGAAGGTCGTCCTGCTGTACTACTACGAGGATCTCAACCTGAAGGAGATAAGCCTCGTGATGGAAGTGTCCGAGTCGAGAGTGTCGCAGCTTCACTCGAAAGCTCTGATGAAGCTGAGGGCGAGACTCGGATCGAACATGGATATGTTCCTTGGGTGATCCTCACCCATCCGATGGAGAAAACAGGAAGAAACAGTAAACATTTAGAATATGGGGGAAGAGTTTATGGCATTGACTAACGGATATTTTTCACTGAGTCACAAACAGGACGGGGTTTACCTTGTGCTCATACCGCCCGTTGACGGGGGAGCGCCCATCGACGCTACCGAGGTCGACAGATACCTCTCGGACAACAGGATCGAGTGCGAGAAGGCGGTCATCTATGATGCCGTCAGGAACTCATCCGCGAGAAGAGAGATCCTTGTGAGCCGCAATCCCATTTACCCGGTGAACGAGTCTCTGTCGGTAGTCATAGACTCTGAGCACACCGTGGCGGTGGCGAGGTTCTATCCGCCCTCGGACAAGGGCCAGCTCATGGGCTACCAGGACATCATTTCCGAGCTCAGCAGGAACGGCGTGAGATACGGCGCACTTGAGGAGAACATAAAGGCCTTCATGGCTGACCGCAAATACTGTACGAACATAGACGTGGCGAAGTCACTTCCTCCCGAGGACGGAGTTGACGCCGAGATCACGTATCATTTCAATACCAATCCGAACGTCAAGCCCAAGCAGAACGAGGACGGGTCGGTCGACTTCCACTCGCTCGACAACATAAACAGTGTCGCGGAGGGAGCTCTCATAGCAACGCTAAAGCCCGCGAACTACGGGCGTCCGGGCATCGATGTCATGGGCAAGCCCATCAAGCAGAGAAAGGCAAACCCCAAGACCCTCAGGGAAGTGAAGAACACGAAGCTCTCGGAGGACGGGCTCAACCTTTACTCGACGAAGAACGGTCACGTGTCCCTCGTGGACGGAGTGATCTTCGTATCGGATAACTACACGGTTCCCGCAAATGTCGACGCCTCCACCGGAGACATAAAGTACAACGGCAGCGTGACCGTGACGGGTAACGTAAACACGGGCTACAAGGTAGAGGCAGACGGCGACGTGATCGTAAACGGCATAGTTGAGGGCGCGGAGATCATAGCCGGCGGGCAGATCATCCTGAAGCGAGGCATCCAGGGGATGCAAAAGGGCATCTTAAGGGCCGGGACCAACGTTGTCTCGAGGTTCATAGAGAGCGCGGAGGTCTACGCGGGCGGTTACGTCTCGACAGATTCGATCATGCACAGCAAGATCGAGGCGGGGATGGAGGTCAGCGTCCACGGCAAGAAGGGCTTCATAACGGGTGGTTCTGTCAAGGCGGGTTCCTACATAAGCGCGCAGATCACGGGTTCGGTCATGGGAACGACGACTTTGCTCGAGGTCGGAGCGCCTCAGCTCCAGAACGAGATGAAGGAGCTCGAGAAGAAGCAGTCTGACCTGCTTGAGAACATTGACAAGATTGACAAGGTCGTATCCTTCATAGGCAAGAAGATCGCCGATGGCGAGAAGCTGCCTGCGGACAAGCAGATGCAGTTCATCACTCTGAAGAAGCAAAAGGAGGAGATGGAGGCAACGCTCGATCAGGTCATGGAGAGGCTGGATGTCGTCTCCGAGAAGATCGACGCAGCAGGCTCGGGATATATACTCGTGGACGACGTCATGTATCCGGGCTGCAAGGTAACCATATCGAACATAACAACTTTCATACGGACCGACACAAAGCATTGCCGTCTTGTGAGGGATGGCGCGGACATCAGAGTAAAGGCTTATTGACACACGTGGACCTCTTCATGTATCATCGGTGCCGGGCAGGCACGACACCGATCCGTGCAGTACCGGCTGTCGTCTGTAACAGTCTGATGCTGTCACATGAAGCACCATGCCTGCGTCGAGGTACGGAATATGGGGATGCCGCCGATCGAGATGTACACCATGGTCCCGAAATCTCAGGAAGCATCGATAGTCAGGCACAACGAGCAGAATCAAAACCAGGCTGCGCAGGCGAACATAACCAGCCGGATAGATTCGACTATCATGCAGAACAGCCGTCAGACGGTCAAGACCGAGGAGAGTCAGAAGGAAGACTACCGGTATGACGCGAAGGAAAAAGGCAACGGCACTTATGAGGGGAACCGGGAAAGGAAGAAGAAGGACGGGAAGGACGAGGAAAAGAAAGACGGAGTGAAGAATAATTCGTCCAGACCCGGAGGATTTGATGTGAGGATCTGAAATGACAGGATTAGAGATCGCCCTGCTCGTGCTCGGCACGCTGTTTGTCATCATCAGCTTTTTTATAGTGGGTGAGAAGAACACGGCGCAGACCGGGGAAGAGAAGGGCAGGACTGACATCGCTCTCACGGAGGGCGAAAAGGAGGACTTGAAAAAAAGCATCCGCGATCTGCTCGACAGGGAGCAGGACAACACGGTCAGGGACACGGACGCGAGCCTTGACAGGCTCTCGAACGAGAAAATCATCGCGGTGACCGAGGTCTCGGACCAGGTCCTCGAGAAGATAAGCGCCAACCACAAGGAGGTCGTCTTCCTCTACGATATGCTTCAGAAGAAGGAAGAGGAGCTCAAGGACACGGCTTCCGAGCTCGAGGATTCGAGAAGGCAGTTTGCCGAACTCTACGAGAAGATGTCGGAGCTCGCAAAGGAAGAGGAAGAAAGGCTCCTTAGGGCACCCGCGCCCCTGCCTCCCGTCGAGGAGAAGAAGCCTGAGCCCGCAAAGCCGAAGACCAGAGCAAAGAAGGCTGCGGAGGCCGAGAAGAAGCCCGCGAAAGCTCCGGCGAAGAAGCCCGCGAAGAAAGAGGCCGAAGAGGTCAGACTTCCCGATGACATCGCAGGGCTTGTGGGCGAGGAGAACGACCCGGGGCTCGCGTCGAGAAACGAGAAGATACTGAGCCTCCACAAGAAGAACAAGTCGATCATGGAGATCTCAAAGCTCATGGATATGGGCCAGGGGGAGGTCAAGCTGGTGATCGATCTCTACGGGGACAAATGACCCGTCAGGGCTAAAGCAGTTTAAAATGTTGCGCCCGAAGGAAGAAACGAGGGGAAATGAAGCTTAAATACTACATGAGGGGAGTGGGTCTCGGCATCATATTTGCCACGGCCATCGTCCTCGTGATCATCATTCCGAGAGAAACAGACACGATAGAAAGAGAAGTGAGGGCGGAGGTCAACGCTCCAAAGGAAGAAGGGCAGCCCTCATCGGATCTCTCAAAGATCCTGAATCCCGGCGAGGAAGGCGAGGCGCAGGGAGACGAAGAGGACAGTACCGGCAGAGAAGGTGAAGGCACTTCGGATGAAAACGAGGCCACTCCCACACAGACCCCTGCTCCTACTGAGGACACTACACCGACTCCCACCGAGAAGCCTACACCGACTCCAACCAAGGAGCCTACGCCTACTCCTACTGAGAAGCCTACGCCGACCCCAACCAAGGAGCCTACGCCAACTCCTACAGAGGAGCCTACACCGACTCCCACGAAGGAGCCGACTCCTACGCCAACCAAGGAGCCTGCGCCAAGCCCCAAGGGTGAGGATAGTGATGAGGATGATTATATCATCATAGGGATCCCGAAGGGCATGAGCTCGGAGCAGTTCTCCGAGGAGGCCGAGGTGCTCGGGATCGTATCGAACGCGGACGCCCTGAACAAATATCTTGTAAACAACGGCTACGCAGACCTCATAGCAATAGGAAACTTTAAGATCAAGAAGGGAGCCACTTTCCGCGAGATCGCGAAGATCGTCACGGATATGGAGAACTCAATAGATTGAACCGCGGACAAGTCCGGGACGGGATCACCCCGTCCCGGCTTTTTTCGGGCAAAAAAGTTCTTGCATAGCCGTGGACGCTGTGCTATAATCTGGAAGGTTGTGTAGCTCACACAACAGTAAACACGCAGGTGGTTTTAGGCATGGTGCGGCGTACGCCGTCTGCCCGATGTGAAACCTGCGGAAGTATATCAACCAAACAAACGGAGGAAAAGAACATGAGCGTAATTTCAATGAAACAGTTACTCGAGGCAGGTGTTCATTTTGGACATCAGACAAGAAGATGGAACCCCAAGATGGCGGAGTACATCTACACTGAGCGCAACGGCATCTACATCATCGACCTTCAGAAGTCTGTAGGCAAGGTAGACGAGGCTTACTACGCTGTCAAGGACGTAGTCGCAAACGGCGGCAAGATCCTCTTCGTAGGAACCAAGAAGCAGGCTCAGGATTCCATCAAGTCAGAGGCAGAGCGTTGCGGTATGTACTACGTAAACGAGAGATGGCTCGGCGGTATGCTCACCAACTTCAAGACCATCAAGCTCAGGATCGCAAGACTTCGTGACATCGAGAGAATGTCCGAGGACGGAACTTTTGACGTACTTCCCAAGAAGGAAGTTATCCAGCTGAAGAAAGAATGGGAAAAGCTGGAGAAGAACCTTGGCGGTATCAAGGAGATGAGCCGTATTC
>JAGDDC010000085.1 GCA_017958245.1 Lachnospiraceae bacterium | reverse complement strand
GGGCACATCCTGACCGACAGCTATGAGTATGAGGTCTACTACCAAAACCGCTCCCGCGGACTCCGTAAATGCGATGACTATGGGAGATTTACCGACCTTCTTTAAGTAGCTCAGTTTGAATTCGGAACCTATGGAGAAGGCTATGAAACCGAGAGCGACATCCGGGATGAAAGAGAGCTGGTCCACGATGTTGCCCGGTATGATGTTTAAAACCGAAGGACCCGCTATGAGTCCGAATATAATATAACCCGTCACGTTCGGGAGCCTGAGCAGTTTCATGAGCTTGCCGGAGGCAAGCGCGATCGCCAGGCTTATGGCGAGATAGATGTAGATATTGAGTTCCATCAGTCTTCACCGAGTCCTTTCGCATAGGTTATGGGAATGGCAAACATGATGCCCGAATTGGGAGCGTTTAAATTGACGTTCTTTTTTATCACGTTTCGCGCGTCGACGAGCTGCTCGTCCTTGAGCACGAACAGTATGACCTTGCAGTTCTCCTTCTCCTCGTCCTTGAGGGCGCGCCTTAAAACTCCGAACATCGGGAGATCCTCAAGGTTCACAAGCTCCTCGGCCATGCCCTTGCCGTCGAGGATAGTGCCACCCTTGATCCCCGCTTCCATGAGGTCTTTCAGGATCTCGTCCATGACTTTTTCTTTTTTAAGTATCAAAACCAGCAGCTGCATATCTTCACCTTCCCTTCAGATGATCGTGTTAAAAAGGCTATGTTTGGCGTTTCCATATTATAGCGCGGTTGATGGAAACCTTCAAGTGAAAATAAGACGAATCCCGGGGAGGCGTTTGGCCTGGTTTTATGCAAGTTTACGGCCCTCTGAAAAAAGATTTCAAAAAAAATCGGATCCGTGCTTCATTTGCTTTGAATTATCTCACAAAATGAGCTATAATAAATCCGAACAGGCAAAAGAGACATGTTCTCAGTCACAGAAAAGAGAGAAGGTAAAGGCTATGGTTTTAAACGGGATCGATTGTATTGACAGATATGACCATCTGTTCAAAGGAAAAAAAGTCGCGCTCCTGACCTCAGTCACAGGACTTGACAGAAACCTGAAGTCTACGATCTCCATACTCCACAAGAGATATGGGCTTGTAGCGCTGTTCGGCCCCGAGCACGGCGTTCGCGGAGACGGCGCCGCCGGTGAGGACGTCGGTGATTACATCGACGAGGAGACCGGAGTGCAAGTCTACAGTCTCTACAAAAACGCTTCAAAGCACCTCACAAAGGAGCAAATGGGGCTTTTTGACGTTCTGGTGTATGACATACAGGACGTCGGGACGAGGTTCTACACCTTTATAAGCACGCTCTGCTATGTGATCGAAGATCTTGCCGCCTACGGGAAGGAGCTTGTGATCCTCGACAGGATCAATCCCCTTGACGGGGTGACGGTCGAGGGCTCGCTTCTCGACGACGATTACAGGTCCTTCGTCGGAGCGTACAACCTGCCTGTGAGATACGGCCTCACCTGCGGTGAGCTCGCGACCATGATCAACGCGGAGAACAACTACGGGTGCAACATCACGGTCGTCAAATGCGAGGGCTGGGAGAGGAAGATGCAGTTCCCCGACACGGGGCTTCTGTACGTCATGCCTTCGTCGGGCCTCCCGAGCTTCAACTCGATGCTCGTGTATCCCGGGACCTGCTTCATCGAGGGGACCAACGTCTCCGAGGGCAGAGGCACGACCACGCCATTTGAGATGCTCGGCGCGCCTTTTATAAACGCCACGGAGTTCGCGGAAGCCATGAACGAGAAGAAGCTTCCGGGCGTGATCTTCAGACCGGTTTATTTTACGCCGACCACCTCGAAGCACGAGGGTGAGCTCTGCAAGGGCATCCAGCTGCACATCACCGACAGGCACAGCTACAAGAGCGTTGTCACGGGCTTTGAGATACTCTACGAGCTGATGGGACGCTACAAGACGGATTTTGAGTACCTCCCCGCCTACAGGGAAGGCGGCAGGCCCTTCATAGACCTGCTTTTCGGCAACAGGTTCGTCTGGAAGATACCGCCTAAGGAGGCTCTGTTCGAGCGTTTCGAGAAGGACAGCAAAGAGTTTGTGCGGAGAAAACAGGAGTTCCACCTGTACAAGTAGCGGCATAAGGACAAAGGACCGGAGAAAGACATGGATCTTAAGACAGCGATAGGGCAAATGATAGTCATGGGCTTTTTCGGAACAAAGCTCGATGACGAGACAAAAAAAGTGATGGAAGAGTGCAGGATCGGCAACGTGATCCTGTTTTCGAGGAATCTTACGGATATAGACCAGATAGCGGAGCTCACAAGGGACATACGCGAGACGGTCATGAAAAACACGGGTTATCCCGCTTTCATAAGCATCGATCAGGAGGGAGGGCCCGTGACCAGGCTTCCCGCTGACATACCGCAGGCGCCGGGCGCCATGGCGGTCGCATCGATCGGAGACATAGGTCTGGCCCAGGACGTCGGACTCATGACGGGAGAGCAGCTGAGGCTGCTCGGCATCAACCTGAACTTCGCCCCCGATGCAGACATCAACTCAAACCCCGCCAATCCCGTCATCGGCGTGAGGTCGTTCGGGGAGGACGCGGATACAGTCATCAAGTACATGGTGCCCGAGTTCAAGGGCATGATGAAGGCAGGGCTTGCACCCTGCGTCAAGCATTTCCCGGGACACGGGGACACGGATGTCGACTCGCACCTCGGACTGCCCACCGTGAACAAGAGCAGGCCCGAGCTTGAAGAGCTTGAGCTGAAGCCCTTCAGGGCAGCCATAGCGGAGGGGATACCCTTCATCATGACATCGCACATATGCTTCCCCAAGATCGACAGTGAGAAGCCCGCGACGTTATCGCACGTGTTCCTTACGGAT
>JAGDDC010000084.1 GCA_017958245.1 Lachnospiraceae bacterium | reverse complement strand
GAGCTCGAGATGCTCCTTGTAGGCCGTTATGTCGTCAAACCATATCAGTTTGCCCAGGATCTTTGCATTCTCTTCTATCTCTATGACGCTTATCTTGTAAATGCTCTTCTCACACACGTACTCTGTGATCTCGCTCCTCAAGATCCCCCTGATCTTGAGTGAGAGCGTCTCTATGTCCTTGCTCCTGTCCATGTTCCGAAGCTCGGGGAAGAGGTACTCCGCCTTGGGACTGCAGCCTCTGTAGCAGTTGTTGCCGTCTATGACTATATAGGCGGAATCCATGTAGGTGAAGGCATATTGCTTCGCGAGATCCGACACGTCGTATATCTTGTCAACGTAGACGAGGTAGAGGATCACGAGCACGGAAAAGAGAAGTCCCACGGGAACGAACTCATAAGGTCCGCCTATGATGAACGTGGCAGCATAGCCTGCGGAAGGCCCCAAGAGCACGAGCAGCATGGAGATCATCTTTCTGGAAGCCACCTTGCCGTTTTTAACTCTATGGTGTATGGCTATGATGACCATGGTCAGTATATAGCTTGCGATATGTGCCGAATAGAGGATATACCCGAAGCCGGGTTCGAAGTCGATCGTCAGAATGCCTTTCACACCCATCGAAGCGTAGCTCTTGTAGAAAAAGGTATGGCCGTCAAAGGTGAAAGCGAGTACGGATATGGCACCGCAGAGGACGGCGAGCGCGGCGCTCAGCTTCCTCGACAGTCTTATACCGCTATAGTACATAAAGAAGACGAACATGAGATAGAAACAGAAGACTGTGCCGAAGAAGATCAGTTTTTGGGCCATGAACAGCCCCTCAGTACCTGTCGCGGTGATCTTGAAATAGTACCCGATAGCAGTGATGCCCCACGCAAAAAGAGCCTGAAGAAGCATCTTCTGGTTTTCAGTAGTCTTTTGAAACGCCACAAATATGAAGGTTATGACCGTCAAGACCAGCGTGGCGGTGTAAAGCCCGACCATAAAAGGGTACATCTCATCCTCCGGTTAACAGTACTCTCTGATATCGTATCAGATAATCTGGGTTTTATTCCCTTATCTTCTAAATATACACTATACGCTCTTTATCTTCAAGCTCTTGGCAAAAAAATGGTTGACAAACCATTGACATGTGATATAATGTCACATGGTTAGCAGAGCCTAACCACATCGGAACCCTTGTTGAGACATCCTGCAGGGTTCCGGCATAAAAGGACCCGCGAGTGCGGGAGAGGGAGTGGTATGGTGCCTTTACCTATGGCAGATATCGGAAATGAAAACATCATAAGGAAGGTCGGGGGCAGTCCCGAGGTGAAAAAACATCTGGAGGATCTCGGTTTCGTGCCGGGCGCGATCGTGAGGCTCGTAAACGTCATCGGTGACAACGTGATCGTAAACGTCAAAGAGTCGAGGATAGCGATCAACAGCGATATGGCACGAAGGATCATGATCTGACAGGAAGATCGTTCCCGGGAAGTGTGAGGCTTACGGATCATTTCCCGGACAAGATAGGAGGAAAAAGATATGACATTGCGTGATGTTCCGATCGGAAGTACCGTAAAAGTCGTGAAGCTAAACGGCGAGGGGGCCGTGAAGCGAAGGATCATGGACATGGGTATAACAAAGGGCGTTGAGATCAAAGTTCGCAAGGTTGCTCCGCTCGGTGATCCCATTGAGATAACGGTCCGCGGCTACGAGCTGTCGCTAAGAAAAGAAGACGCTGCAAAGATCGATGTTGAGTAGCAGCCTTGCCTGCAGAAAGGAATAGAAATGAGTATGAAGATCGCTCTGGCGGGCAATCCGAACGCCGGAAAAACAACACTTTTCAACGCCCTCACGGGATCAAACCAGTTCGTCGGCAACTGGCCCGGAGTTACGGTCGAGAAGAAAGAGGGAAAGCTCAAGAAGCATGATGACGTGATCATCACTGACCTTCCCGGTATCTACTCTCTCTCGCCCTACACACTCGAGGAGGTCGTAGCACGAAATTACCTGATAGACGAGAGGCCGGACGCTATACTGAACATAGTGGACGGCACAAATCTCGAGAGAAACCTCTACCTCACCACTCAGCTTGTTGAGCTTGGTATCCCCGTTGTTGTCGCGATAAACATGATGGATGTCGTGAGAAAGAACGGGGATAAGCTCGACAGCGCGGAGCTGTCAAAGCAGCTCGGGTGCAAGATCGTCGAGATATCGGCGCTCAAAGGTACGGGGATAGATGAAGCGGCTGAGGAAGCGGTGAAAGCCGCAAAGGAGGAGAAGACCATCCCCCAGCATTCTTTCTCGGGTCCCGTGGAGCACGCTCTCGCGCATATCGAGGAAGTCACGGTACACAGCTTCCCCGAGGAGCAGCAGAGATGGTACGCCATCAAGGTCTTCGAGCGCGATGAGAAGGTCATGGAGAAGTTAGGCCTTCACAAGGACCTCATAGACCACATCGAGAAGGACATACAGGCCGCAGAGAAGGAACTTGACGATGACGCGGAAAGCATCATCACCAACGAGCGGTACATATACATCGCATCGGTTATAAAGAGCTGCTACAAGAAGAGGTCGGCGGGTAAGCTCACGACCTCCGACAAGATCGACCGCATTGTCACGAACCGTTTTGCGGCTCTCCCGATCTTCGCGGTGATCATGTTCATAGTTTACTACGTTTCGGTAACTACCGTCGGCACATGGGTGACCGACTGG
>JAGDDC010000083.1 GCA_017958245.1 Lachnospiraceae bacterium | reverse complement strand
GCGATCAAGTCTGTCTTTGCGGGTGACAGGGACACGCACACCCTCATCTTCGACGAGATCGACGCAGGTATAAGCGGAAGGGCGGCTCAGTCCGTCGCGGAGAAGCTTGTCGCGATCTCAGACAGCCACCAGGTGATCTGCATCACGCATCTCGCGCAGATCGCTGCCATGGCAGACAGTCATTTCATGATAGAAAAAAGCTCTGACGAGGCTTCGACCAGGACGTACATCAAAAAGATAGACAGGGACGCCCAGGTCATGGAGCTCGCAAGGCTCACGGGAGGAAGCTCCATAACCGACAGCGTGAAGAAGAGCGCCCTCGAGATGAAGGAGCTTGCTGATACGAGAAAGAAAGATCTGAGGAAGGCCTGAAAGGGCAGGATGGATCGAAGCAGGAGGAAGACATGCCTATCAGGGTTCAGAACGACCTTCCGGCAAGGATGGTCCTTGAAGACGAAAACATATTCACGATGGATGAGACGAGGGCTATGTCCCAGGACATCAGACCCCTCGAGATCGCCATATTGAACCTCATGCCTATGAAGGAGGCTACGGAGGTGCAGTTGCTCAGGTCGCTGTCGAACACGCCGCTGCAGCTCAACATCACCTTCCTGACCACAGGCACGTACACGGGAAAGAACACGGCGAAGAGTCATTTGGACAAGTTTTATCTCACTTGTGAGGACATAAAGGAGAAAAACTTCGACGGACTGATCATAACCGGGGCTCCCGTAGAGCTGATGCCATTTGAGGAAGTGGCCTACTGGGACGAGCTCTGCCGCGTCATGGAGTGGTCGAACGACCACGTGACCTCGACGCTCCATATATGCTGGGGCGCTCAGGCGGGGCTGTATTATCACTACGGTATACCAAAGAGCAAGCTTGAAAAGAAGCTCTTCGGAGTTTTCATGCACCGCGTGCACAAGAGGAGAGAGCCGCTCGTGAGAGGGTTCGACGACGAGTTTTATCTGCCGCATTCGAGATACACGACCGTCAGGACGGACCTGATAGTGCGCAACCCCGAGCTCACGATACTCGCGGACTCCGAGGACGCCGGCGTCTCGGTGGTGATCGCGCGTGGCGGGAAGCAGGCCTTCGTGTTCGGACACCCCGAGTACGACAGGGTCACGCTCGACGAGGAGTACAAGAGGGACCTCGCCAAGGGTCTCGAGATAGACATGCCCAAGAACTATTATCCCGGTGACGATCCCGAGAACAAACCGGTCCTCTCCTGGAGGGCGCACGCCAACACGCTCTACTCGAACTGGCTCAACTACTACGTATACCAGACCACTCCCTACGATCTTGAAACCATGGGAGGCAAGGGCTGAAAAAAGATTTATGTGGGACTATATGCTCATCAAAGTTCTTTTCACGGAGAGTAAAATAGTGTATAATAAGATTTGGTATGCCATGCAATACCAAATCTTATTTTTTTGAAGGGGATAATATGAAAAACGTATTGTTTATCGCATCGGAATCGGTACCCTTTGTTAAGACGGGCGGATTGGCGGACGTTATCGGATCACTGCCCAAATGTATCGACAAGACCAAGTATGACGTCAGAGTGATGCTCCCCAAATATGTGTTTATCAAAGAGGAATACAAGTCAAAGATGGAGTACATCACGCATTTTGACATGACACTCGCCTGGAGGAACCAGTATGTCGGGCTTTTCAAGATGCAGTATGACGGTATAACCTTTTATTTTATTGACAACGAGTATTATTTCGCAGGGTTCGGACCTTACGGAAACATATATGAGGACGTCGAGAAGTTCGCTTTCTTCTCGCGCGCCGCGCTGTCCGCGCTGCCGATACTCGGCTTCAGGCCCGATATAATCCACTGCCACGACTGGCAGACGGGCCTTGTTCCCGTATTTCTAAACGATATCTTCCAGGGGACGGATTTCTTCAAGGGCATCAAGACTGTCATGACCATACACAACCTGAAATTCCAGGGTGCCTGGGACAAGCAGACGGTCATGGACATAACGGGGCTCTCGGAGTACTATTTTACGCCTGACAAGATGGAGGCCTACGGAAGGGCCAACTACCTGAAGGCGGGTATCGTCTACTCAGACCTTGTGACCACCGTGAGCAAGACTTACGCCGAGGAGATATGCTATCCTTTCTACGGCGAGGGGCTCGACGGACTCATGAGAGCCAGGAAGAACAGCCTGAGAGGCATAGTGAACGGCATAGACTACGACGAGTACGATCCCGAGACGGACAAATACCTCGTGAGGAACTACAACCGCGAGAACTTCAGGACCGAGAAGCTTGAGAACAAGCGCGCCCTCCAGAAGAAGCTCGGGTTAGAACAAAACGATGACAAGTTCATGGTCGGGATAGTTTCGAGGCTCACCGATCAGAAGGGACTCGACCTCGTTGAGTGCGTCATGGAGGAGATATGCGAGGACGACACTCAGTTCGTTGTGCTCGGCACGGGCGAGCGCAGGTACGAGGACTTCTTCAGAGTGTATGAGCACAGGTTCAAGGGCAGAGTGTCGGCGAACATCTGCTATTCAAATGATCTGTCGCACCTTGTCTACGCAGGATGCGACGCCTACCTCATGCCGTCGCTCTTCGAGCCCTGCGGACTGAGCCAGCTCATGGCGCTCAGATACGGCACCGTGCCGATAGTGAGGGAGACAGGCGGTCTGCGCGATACGGTCGTTCCCTACAACGAGTATGAGAACACCGGCACGGGCTTCAGCTTCTCAAACTACAACGCGCATGAGATGCTTGCGACTATCAGGTACGCAAAGAGCGTGTTCCGCGATCACAGGGAGGCCTGGAACGAGCTCATAGAGCGCGGTATGGCGGTGGATTTCTCATGGCACAACTCCGCGAGGGAATACGAGGCCATGTATGCCGAGCTTTTAAAGAAGCCCGCCGCGAAGAAAG
>JAGDDC010000012.1 GCA_017958245.1 Lachnospiraceae bacterium | reverse complement strand
TGATACAGACCGTCGCTTTCCTTCCTTACGGAGAAATCCTTTATCGCAAGGATATTGGTACCGGTATTATAGTCAAAATCATACTGCTCGTCTGCAGTGAATTCCTTCAGGTATCCGTCCATGCTGTCTCTCGTCACGACCTTGCAGCCGCTCCATTCTGAGGGGAAGAGCGAGGAGTAAGCCCTGTCGGTAAACCTTTGATCGAGCAGCAGGATCGCTCCCTTGTCCTCCATCGTCCTGATCACGCGGCCTGCGGCCTGGAGGACCTTGTTCATGCCGGGATAGAGGTAGGCCTGGTTGAAGCCGTCGCTGCTCTTCCTGTCATAGAATCCGCGGAAGAGTTCGCGTTCGTTGCAGACCATGGGGAGGCCGGGCCCTACTATCACGGTTCCTATGAGCCTGTCTTCCCTTAGGTCGATTCCCTCTGAGAAGACGCCGCCCATCACGCAGAAGCCGACGTTCGTCTCGGTGGGCTCATTTGCAAAGATGGACAGAAAGTCCTCTTTTTCCGCTTCAGTCATGTGACTCTTCTGCATCACTAAATTGTTTAATCCGGAATCAACATCCAGTTCTGCGACCTCCTCCATCATCCTGTAGGAGGGGAAGAAGACCAGGTAGTTGCCGGTTTTAGCCGATACGAAGCGGATGATGTAATCGAGGATCTTCTCGTACTCGGATCTGCTGCGGTTTGTGTATTTTGTGCTGACATCCCTGCCTATCATCACGAGCCTGTTTTCCCGAGGAAAGGGCGAGGGCGCGTACACGGCATAATCCGAGCTGCTTCCGCCCAGCTGGTCTATGTAGTAGGATATGGGCAGAAGGGTGGCGGAGTAGAAGGCCGCGCATCCGTTCGCATCAAGGAAGGCTTTCAGCTTGTTCGCAGGCCTCATGCATTGAAGCCTGATCCGAAAACTTCTGTCTTCAAGGAAATCGGTGTAGGCCATATAGTCTTCATCCGCTGTCTCGTGCATGTTCAGGAAATGCCTGATCTCCAGGTACAGATCCCTCATCTCCTCCCCGAGCCCTGTCTGTTCGGACCGATTCAGGCTTTCGTACTCCGAGGAGACCCTGAGGAGCAGCAGGCAGACCGCGTCCGTGCTCTCCAGTATCTCGACTTCATCGCATTCGCGCTTGAGCTTTAGGAGTGCTTTGTTGACCGCGTCGAGACTCTTTGCAAGCCTCGCGTATATATATCTGTCGCCACAGAGCTTCTTTGCCTTCAGAAAGTCTTCCTTGATGAGCTGAGCGCTGTACATCTCACGCCCGCGGTCCACAAGGTTGTGAGCCTCGTCGATCAGGAAGACGTAGCCCGGATCGGTGGGAAAAGTTTCCTTTGGCGCTTTACTGCCCGGACTCTTTTGTGAGGGAGTGTTCAGCGGGCGAAGCTCCGTTCTCTCGGCTCCGAAGAAGCGCTTCAAGTAGACATTCGGATCAAAACAATAGTTGTAATCACATATCACCGCATCGCACCACAGTGATGCATCGAGCATCATCTCAAAGGGGCAGACGCCGTATCTTTCGGAGTATTCGAGGATCTTCTCCCTGGTGATCGCGCAGCCGCTCGTCACGAGGTCGTAGACGGCTGAGTTCACCCTGTCGAAATGCCCTTTTGCCAGAGGACAGGCAACGGGGTTGCAGTCGGGCTTTTCAAGGATACAGAGCTTCTCCTTGGCTGTCAGGGTGATGGGGCGGAAGACCATACCTCTCTGCGCTAGTATCGCAAATGCTTCCTCTGCGACCGTGCGTGCTATGGTCTTGGCCGTGAGGTAGAAGATCTTCGATACATTTCCGCCGCCCATTTGCCAGACGGCCGGAAAGACTGCCGATATGGTCTTGCCGACGCCGGTCGGGGCCTCTATGAATATCTTCCCGCGCTCCCTGAAGGTCGCAAGTATGGCAGCCACCAGGTCTCGCTGACCCTCGCGGTAGGGGAAGGGAAATGACATCTCCCTGATGGAGGCGTTGCGCTCCTCATCCCAGGCGAGCTTGAAGAAAAGCCAGACACTCTGACGTGACACAAGGTCCAGGAAGAAGGCCTCCAACTCTTCATACGAAAAGCTCTCGTTGAACCTCGTTATCTTCTCGGTCTCTATGCTGCAATAGGTCATTTGGATGCCTATGGAGTCGAGCCCGTGGTCGTGCGCATATATGTAGGCATAGCACATGGCCTGCGCGCGGTGCACGGGGACAGGTGCCTCGAGCGCATCCACGTCGAAGGCTACACATTTGATCTCGTCGACGCACACGTCGGGGCATGTCGCGCTTTTGCCCGCGGCCGTTCCGACAGCTGCGTTGTCTTTTGCATCTGCGCCGCCCGCAGACACTACGCCGCCTGTTATGATGCCGTCTGCCCTGCCCTCGACGGTGAGCAGAAGACTTTGCCCCGGGCCTGTCACCATGACCGTGGTCTTTAGGAACACTTCGGGCAGATAGGCGCTTCCCATGCTCTTCTGGATCTTTTTGTGGAGGCGCGCGCCCTCCTGCATGGCGTCTATGTCACGGCCCGAGAAGCGGTTGTCTATATCGCCGGAGCGAAGCACAGCCTCGACTATGTTCCTCACGGAGATCCTAAAGGAGGGGACCTGTGAGGACACATCGGGAGAGATGTTCTCTTCAATATGCAGTTTTGACGCTTCCTCGGCTAGAACAGACATGTGCCTGGCCTCCTTGCTTGCTTCGTTGATAGGTCATCTTTAAGGGAGTAGGATCCCTGTCCGACTCTTTATTCTATCACATATCCCCAGACCGTCCAAGCAGATAGTCGTGGAGACCGTCATATGGATCAAGGATTTGCTTGCCATGTGAGTCGTTTTCTGATATATATAGTTTAGGCGCGGGTCAAATGACTAACACCAAAGCGCAGCCTGCAGGGAAAGGGACTGCGGCAGAAAGGAATATACATGAGTGATAAACCATGAGAGAACGATCAGGATGAGAACGTTGTTGATCAGGTGACGCTTACGCTTGAAGACGACAGCGAGCTGGTCTGCGATATACTTGCGATCTTCCCCGCTGAGGGCAGAGATTATATCGCGCTTTTACCGCAGTATCCGGAGGATTCACCCGAGGCGGACAACGGGGACATCTTCCTCTACCGCTTTGTCGAAAAGGGCGACGACATCGAGCTGATCGACATAGAGGACGAGGATGAGTTTGAAAGGATCTCGGAAGCATTTGACGAGTACATGGATTCTGCCGAATTCGACGAGATGTTTGGCGAGGACGGAGAAGACGAAGAGTGAAAGACAGGAAAACTGAGATTATAAGAACGGCATGGATACTGGTCGGCGCGTTGTTGTATACCGCCGGCCTTATCGTGTTTGTAAACCCGATGCACCTTTATTCGGGCGGCGCGATGGGTGTCTCACAGCTGACGAGGACGTTGCTTGCCGATAAGGCGGGGATTGACTTCGGAACGCTCGACATCTCGGGTATCATCTACTACGTATTGAACGTTCCGCTCTTTGTGATCGCTTACAGAAAGCTCTCGAAGCAGTTCTTTTTTAAGACTTTGTTTGCGGTCTCGCTCGTGACGCTTCTTCTTGCGGTGATCCCGAGTCCCGAGCCGTTCATCGAGAACAAGCTCACAGGCTGCATTATCGGCGGGATGACCGTCGGCGCGGGTGTCGGTATAATGCTCCGGGCGGGCGGAAGCGGCGGCGGACTCGATATCGTAGGGATGTATTTTGCAAAGCATAAGCGCAATATGAGCGTCGGAAGGGTATCGCTTTGCATCAATATCTTCATCTACATTCTCAGCGCAATACTGTTTGACGTTGAGACCGCGGTCTATTCGGTCATCATGTCGGCCGTGACCGCGATAATGCTCGACCGTGTCCACTACCAGAACATCATGATGCAGGCGGTGATCATCACCAAGGTTGACGGGCTCGCTGCCCACATCATGGAGAACACACACCGCGGAGTCACCGAGTGGACGGGTGACGGCGCCTACACAAATGAAGGTGTTCACATCCTGCTCACCGTGATCTCCAAATACGAGATGACCGCCGTGAAACGCGTCATACACGAGTACGACCCCCACGCTTTCGTAAGCTACACGCATATCGAGGCGCTGGACGGGAACTTCAAAAAGAGACTTACGTAAAATAAAGCCGCCGGGCCATGCAAATGGCCCGGCGGTCAGTTTTATTCTTGTTCTTCTTCGAGTCTTTTAATAAACTCACTCGGAGAATAAACGGTTATCGGAGATTTGGAATAGTCGCGGGTGTTTCGTGTGACGATGCAATCGACCTCTGTCCTCAGTGCAGTTTCGATCATCACGGCGTCTTCATAGTCGGAGATCTCCGAAGGTATCGCGCGCCGACAATCCATTCCGGCAGTATCGGCCACCTCAAACAGAGTAAACAGTTTACCAAGAACTGCCCTTGAAGCTTTATCGTCATGGGTGAGCCGATGTGTCAGATAGTAGATGTCGGTAACAGATTTTGCCGAAATACATCCGATAAACTGCTCATTTGCGGCAAGAAGAAAGATCTTTTGAGCGTCAGATGCAAATGGTTCCCTTGACTGTAAAACGTCGATTATTACGCAAGTATCAATCAAAGCCCTCATATTTTGCTGAGCCTTTCTTCTTTAGATTGCTCCGGGGTGATGTCATCCGGAAGGATCCCGAAAAGCGATTTTGCAACGTCAACCCGGTTCTGGAAAGGATTTGTCAG
>JAGDDC010000082.1 GCA_017958245.1 Lachnospiraceae bacterium | reverse complement strand
GCGTGGGTGTCGGCGTGACAGTCACAGCACCACCCGTTGTTGGTTCGGGATCGGGTGTGATCGTGACCGCGCCTCCCGTCGAAGGCTCGGGTGAGATAACCACCGCACCTCCGCTCGAGGGGTCGGGAGTCAGCGTCGCTGCCTCGCCGCTCGCCGCATTTGCGCGGACAGCGGGTGCTCCTACCACAGAGGAGGGATCGACTCCCGTCACGGACCTGCCGGTGAAGATGCCGGCATCGGATCTTTCGTCCGCGACAAAAGCAACTATGAGCAGTGCAAGCACGCATCCGACCAGAACTGCTATTTTCTCGCCAATCTCTTTCCTCATAAGCACCTCCCGGTTAAGAAGTGTATCCTTACATAACTATGGTAAAAGGTCCGTCATTTACGAGAGAAACATCCATGTGAGCTCCGAAGACTCCGCTCTCCACGTGAAAGCCCTTGTCCCTCACATATCCCAAAAAGTACTCGTACAGCCTGTTCGCAAGCTCCGGAGGAGCTGCGTCCGTGAAGCCCGGACGGTTCGACTTGAGGTTCGCGTACAGCGTAAACTGCGACACTATCAGCAGCTCGCCTCCCACCTGATCGAGGGAGAGGTTGATCTTGCCGTTCTCGTCCTCGAAGATCCTGAGCTTGCACATCTTGTCCGCGTAGGCGCGGCACACCTCCTCCGTGTCCTCGCACCCTACTCCGAGCAGGACGAGGAAGCCCTTGCCTATGCTTCCGACTGTCTTTCCTTCAACCTCCACCGAAGCGGAGGATACTCTCTGAACTACCAGTTTCATCAAAAATCCACCTTATCTTCTTTATATCGGCGTTTCCCGCCAAAAACTTTACCCTGCCGTCAGTCGAGGTAGCTGAAGAACCTGTTCCCCGCTCCCTTAAAGAGCATCTCCGCGTCCTCGTAGCCGTATCTCGCGATCCTTCCCGCCGCGGGCTCCACGAGCGTCACGGCTGTCTGGTCGTAGGCAGTGATAAGGCACACCCTCCCGGAGGGGATCTCGACTATGACGGGCCTTTGCTTGTACACATAGTACAGAGCCTCGTCGAGCGAGCAATCCGTGAGTTCGACGGGCGAGGATTTCATCACGTTGCCGAGCCATTTGGCAACGGTCGTGGTTCCCCTGTCAAAGTCCGCGGCGTCCGCCTCGACGTTCTTGTATGCGAGCATCATCTTCATGCAGTTTTGCATGGATGTGAGCTTCTGGTCAAATGAGGGCTCGATGTCCGTGATCTCTCTCTTCGGGGATTTGACGCCCCTCTCCCACACGAGCTTTCCCTCGCTGTTTATGACCGTTCCGACCGCGGCGTCCGCAGTCGTGATCGCCTCGCTCGCCTTTGTGGATGCGAGCACGATCTCGCCAAATGAATATGCGTAATAAACATCATTTGCGGTCTCTGCCTGGACCACCCTGACGGTCGCGTCCTCCTTGATGACGTTCACGCTCGCGCCAAGCTGCATGGGCTTCGATGTTATGTCTATCTTCTCGGGGAAGGAGATGTAGTACTCCGTGAGCAGCCTGTCGGTCACCCTCTTTGTCTCCACAAAGCTGTCCGTGCTCTCCTGCCTGCGGTTCATGACGTAATCGCCCTCGGCCTCCATGTACCTGCCGGTCGACTCGTTTTTGCTGAGCCTGTGGACAAATATGTCGTTGTCTCCGGTCTCGATGTCTTCCACGTAGAACCCCTGTTTTTCGTACTCCTTGAGCACACTCCCCATGCCGCTGCATATCAGGAGCTTGTACGAGGGCATGATCGTGTTGCCGTCCTCGAAGGTGTACATGTCGTTCGGCGAGGCAAATCCGTACACGAGGTTGTTGTTGATGCGCCCGAAGAGCCTGATCCTCTCTCCCGCAGGGCTTGAGACCACGATCCTCGTGCCCGTCTCAAGGTCTAAGATGATGATCTCATCTGCCTGTGTCACGTCGCTCGAGTTCTGCCATGCGATGTAGTTCTCCTCCTCGCAGAACACGAGGTTGCCCCTCGGCACGTCCGTCGCGATCGTCCGAAGCTTCTTGGTCGACAGGTCGTAGGCGTAGATCGTGTCATACATGGTGAAGTAGAACACGTCGAGGTCGTTCCTGTATATGAAGTCTCCTATGTCGTACCTTAAGAGCTGATAGCTGCTGCTCACGGGCAGATAAGCCTGCTCCTCGATGTACATGTCCTGACGGTAGAAGCGGTAGAGCAATACCCCGACACGCCCCTCGTACTCGCCGCGGTTCATGTAGCCGTAGACGTAGAAATCCACGTTGCCCTCCGGACTGACCTTGATGATCTTCACCTCGTGCTGGTCGTAGAGGTCGCGGAGGTAGTCGCCCGAATCCTGCCTGAACGAGAACACGCTGATCAGCTTGTTGTCCGTGCTGTCATAGAGCATCAACCGCCTGTCCGCCACGAAAGCAAAATACGTCTCGCTCTCATCGCAGACCGTCTGTATGTCGGTCCTCTTCGTGATCCCGACCTTGACCTCGTCCGTGTTGAGGCTCAGGTTTTCGGGGTTGTAGATCGATTCGAGGGAGCGCTCATAGTTGTACAGATACATCCTGGTGGCGGAGTACCCGAAGCGGATCTTCTCCTTGGCCCTGTACATCTCCCTGCCGTACTCCGTCTCGACTGATATCACGTAGTCGAACATCACCGAAGCCATGGTCTCGTAGAACTCGGTGACAGTCGGGGCGGCCTCGAACTCGATCGTGGGGTTCAGGCCTCCGTACGTCAGCATCTCTCTGCTCGAGTGTATGTTCACCTCCGCAAATGAGGTGTTGTCCGATCTCTTCGACGGCTCAAAGTACTTCTCGTAGTCCGCAAAGAGCACGGGGTCAAACATCGACTCGTGCATGCCCATCGCAAACTCCATCTTCTCGGCCATGTGGCCCTCGTCGTAGAGCTTGAGCCTTGTGTAATAATATATCCTTCTGCTCTGGTTGGTGATGAGCGTGATCTTCGCAACGTACTCGACGCCGTTTTTCAGGTTCTCTCTGGTCCTGATCTTCACGGTCTTGCGCTCCTCGCCGGTGTCGAGGACTATCATGGAATCGGACTCGACCTCGTTGCCGTTCTCGTCCAGGATCTCGTACTTCAGCTTTTTGATCAGCGATTCGTTCTCGTCGATGATCAGCGTAAATGTCCTGTCCGAGTCGAGCGGGGTGATGCTCTCGCGCATGATCATCTCGTTCAGGTTCGACGCGTAGCCGTGGAGGACGTTCATCTCCTCCTCGCCAACCTTGACGGTGACGACGGGGAAGGTGGGCGATGAAAGCTCCGCAAGCTCTCTCCTCTCACCAAAGATCCTCTCGGTCATCCCATTTGCAAAGAAGATGACCGCTCCTATATATATGGCAACGAGTATCAAAACTCTGTATATCGGTTTCAAATGATGTTCCTCCCGGATGTTTAAAGCGTCTCAGGCCTCTTCTCGGGGCAGTGCCTGCCCGCAGCGGCGTTTTTTTGTGAGCTCGTACAGGGTCTGGTCGATCCCCAGGCTAACCATGAGCGCGGCGCAGCTTAAGTCGCCTGTGCCACCATGTTTCCCGGTCTCTGACCTGACCGCCCTTATGAGTATGTTCTTCGGAGTGTGCTCCATATCTATGAATTCAAGGATCTGCGTCCTGTAACCGCAGTCCTCGAGTATGTTTGCGCGGATCGCGTCCGTGATCAGCGCCGACATCCTCTCCTTTATGAGGCCGTATTTGAAAGCGGACTCCAAGGCTTCGCTCGCGGATAGCGGCGATCCGCCCGCTGCGGCGTCATTTGCGCCGGACTTTCTTCGCCCTGTCCGGATGCTCTTGTTCACCTCGTGCTGACAGCAAGGCACACAGAAGATGACCTTCGCGCCCCACCCCATGGCTTTGTCAAGTGCATAGTCCGTGGCTGTGTCGCAGGCGTGGAGCGTCACGACCATGTCGACGTTCCCGCTGCACTCGTAGTCCGCGATGTCGCCGTGCAGGAACCTGAGATTGTCGTAGCCGTAGCTCTGTGCGAGCCCGTTGCAGTGCGCTATGACGTCAGCTTTGAGATCCAGCCCCGTGACGCTTATGTTGTAGCCCTTCAGTTCATGGAGATAGTAGTACATCGCAAATGTGAGATACGACTTTCCGCACCCGAAATCGATGATCCTCAACTCCCTGTCCCTGTCAAACACCGGCAGGATGTCCTCTATGAACTCACGGTATCTGTTGATCTGCCTGAACTTGTCATACTTTTGGGACACTATCTTGCCCTCGCGCGTCATGACGCCGAGGTCCGCGAGGAAGGGGACGTATCTGCCCTCCTCCAGGATGTAGTGCTTCTCCCTGTTGTGCGCCAGATCCCTGACTGCAGTCTTTGCGGTGCGCTTTTCTTTTACGGTGACAGTGCCCTTCCTGCTGATCATGACGGTGGCCTGCCTGCCCTCGGCCTTAAGCTCAGCCTGCAGGAAGAGTCCCTCAAAATACGCGGGGAGCAGGGCCATCAGGTCATCTCTTGTGTGGTTCTTGTGGAAGACCTTCGTGCCGACATACTCGGTCGTCTGAAAAGCGATCTTCCCAGCAAGCTCCACAGGCCTTATCCTGACCTTCGTCATGCGCTCCGGATCGGTGCTGTTGCTGATCGTAACCTGCTCAAGAGAGTCATCTATGTACTTTTCAAAGACTTGCACGATCCTTTCGTCCATGGACTTCTCCCTTCACCGAACTCATCCTTTTTCTAACACTGGTTTTGATTCATATGACATCTTCTATAAATATAGAGTCCACACAAATTTCATTATACGACTGTAGAAGAAGTCAGTCAAGAACGCCGCTGCCACTGTCAACATGCAACTCAACCGATAGGAGGTTTTGCGTCGCGAGCCGAGTATAGCTTTGCGTGCTCCGACAACAACTCTTCCCCCGTTGCGGAGCACGCATAAATAGGCGACGCAGGCGAGCAGCAAAAGCGACGTGGTTGAGTTGTATGTGGACACGTGGCAGAGGCAAACTTGACAAGACTTTTCCCATTAACTATGATTGAAAATTGGGTGGACAACGAAACACATTCACCGCCCAAATAAAGCGAAGGATTAACACCTTCGGAAAGAGGAAAAAACATGAAAAAGTACTGGAACAAGAAACTGGCGTTATTGTTAGTCATCGTCCTAACGTTTAGTCTTCTGACAGGATGCAGCAAGAACGCCGAGGAGACTCCCGCAGCAGATGCAACCCCCACAGCTGAAGCAACTGCTGCTGCCGAGCCCACAAAAGCCGAGGAAGCTCCCACACCGGAAGTCACCGAGGCACCCACAGAGGAGCCCGCTCCGACTGAGGAGCCTGCAGAAGGTATCACGGTCACAGACATGACAGGCCGTGAGATCACTCTCTCAGAACCCGCAACCAGGATCGTAGCCCTCTCGGCTGCTGACTGCGAGATCCTCTACGCCATCGGCGCTGGAGACACGCTCGTGGGACGCGGAGAGTACTGTGACTATCCCGAGGACGTATTTGCGGTTCCGGCAGTTCAGTCCGGCGCAGAGACAAACATCGAGCAGATCATATCACTCAATCCCCAGGTACTCCTCATGAGCACCATGGCTCAGACAGAGGAGCAGGTCAAGGCCCTTGAGGATGCAGGTGTCAAGGTAGTTGTATCCGACGCCAAAGACATCGAGGGAACTTATCAGGCCATCTCGATCATCGGCAAACTGATGGGCAAGGAGGACAACGCAAACGCCCTCATAGACAGCATGAAGCAGGCCTTTGACAAGGTTGCTGCGGACGCGGCTGCCAACCCTTCGGACACAGAGAAGTCCATCTACTTTGAGGTTTCACCTCTCGAATGGGGTCTCTGGACAGCAGGCAAGGGAACCTTCATGAACGAGGTTGCGGAGATGATCGGCTGCAAGAACGCATTTGACGATGTTGACGGATGGGCATCCATCTCAGAAGAACAGGTTCTTGAGAAGAACCCCGACTATATCGTAACTATCACCATGTACTACGGAGAAGGCCCCACACCCGTTGAAGAGATCCTTGGGCGAGCAGGCTGGGAGAACGTTCCCGCTGTGGCAAATGAGAAGATCTTGAATCTCACGGGCAACGAGCTCTCGCGTCCCGCTCCGCGTCTCGCAGACGGCGCACAGATGCTCTACGACTTCGTATACGGCGAATAACTCTTACCTTGACTCAAAGCGGCCCG
Organism: Lachnospiraceae bacterium; assembly: GCA_017958245.1. The sequence continues at coordinate 6,937 of JAGDDC010000082.1, read as the reverse complement.
GGACAGTTTTGCTGCCCGGGGCCGCAGGGTCTTTTAGGATCGGTATCATATGAAAAGAACAAAAGAACGTTTCGGCCCGGCCGGATACCTGGCCTTTATCGGCGTGATGTTCCTCTCACTGATACTCTGTGTCTGCGTCGGGAGTGTGAACATCCCCCTCGCAGACACTTTTTCTGTCTTTAGGGACGCTGTCTTTGGTACAAATACGGCATCTGACTTCGCAAGATCGATCATACTTGCGGTCAGACTGCCCCGCGTCCTGTGCGTCGCGCTCACCGGCGCTTCGCTCTCTGTCTGCGGCATCGCCATGCAGGGACTCTTAAAGAACCCTCTTGCAGACGGTTCGACGCTCGGAGTGTCATCGGGCGCTTCCCTGGGTGCTGTCGTTGCCATAGCCTTCGGCCTCCGGATCCCGGGCCTTGCTTCGAGCGGCACGGTGAGCCTCGCGATCCTCTTTGCCTTTCTGTCGCTGCTCACGATCCTTGCGCTGGCATACAGGCTCGACTACTCTCTGTCGACCAACACGATCATACTGATAGGCGTCATCTTCTCGATGTTCGTATCGAGCGTGATAAGCCTCATCATCACATTTGCGTCGGACAAGCTAAAGAGCATCACCTTCTGGACGCTCGGATCCCTCGAGGGAAGCAGCTACTCGAACGCGCTCCTGCTGCTTGTCGCGCTCATCGTTTGCGGAGCCGTGATCTGGAGATATGCAAGGGAGCTCAACGCATTTGCGATCGGTGAAGACAACGCGAGAGGGATCGGAGTCAACGTAAGGCGCGTCAAGCTGTTGCTCCTGATCACGGTCTCGATCCTGATAGGCGTGTGCGTCTCGATAGGCGGAACGATAAGCTTCGTAGGCCTGGTAACCCCTCACATAGTCAGGATGATCACGGGACCCAACCACAGGAAACTCATCCCCGCAGGGCTTTTCTCGGGCGCGACCTTTCTGATGTTGTGCGACCTGATCGCAAGGACGCTTTTGAGGCCTCTTGAGCTCCCGATAGGAGTTGTGACCTCGATCATAGGAGCCGTGCTCTTCGTCGTGATACTCTATCGCTCAAGGAATGGAACGAGATCTGTTTGAAAAAGCACCGAGTGGAGATGTGCCTGCAAATGATGCAGGAGAGGCTTCATATCTGCATTTTTCGTAAGCTCATGGGAAGTTTGAACAGAAAAAGGAAGGTTGACAGGAGATGCTCGATGCCAGAAACTTGACAGTTAAATACGGTGATTTTACGGCGCTCTCAGACGTGAGTTTCCACGTGAATGAGGGTGAATGGCTCATGCTCGTCGGTCCAAACGGCGCGGGCAAATCGACTGCCGTGAACGCTCTGTCGGGCGGTGTCTCATACGAGGGAACGATAGAGTACAACAGAAGAGACATGAGGACCTACAGGCCGAGAGACCTTGCAAGATATGTAGGCGTGCTCTCCCAGGCCCATTCGGTAGGCTATCCCTTCACCGTGAGGGAGGTAGTGGGGCTTGGCAGATACTCTCACTCGCCCTCCTTCTTCTCAAAGAGCGCAGATGATGAGAGCGCTGTGGCAGAGGCGCTCGAGATAACCGGTCTCACAAAGCTTGCGGACCACTCAGTGCTCACGCTCTCAGGCGGCGAGCTCCAGAGGACTTTTCTCGCCCAGCTCTTTGCGCAGAACCCGCACATCCTTCTGCTCGACGAGCCCAGCAACCATCTCGACCTGATCTACCAAAAGCAGATCTTCGAGCTCGTGAAGACATGGCTTCTTGAAAAGGACAGGTGCGTCATCTCTGTCGTTCACGACTTAAGCCTCGCACTTGCCTACGGAAACTGCGGATTGCTGCTCGGAGACGGACAGGCAAAGGCTTTTGGCGCCATTTCCGAGGTTTTTTCGCCGGATGTTTTAAACACTGTCTACGGAATGGATGTCAGGGATTGGATGGGGAAACTGTACTCGAACTGGGAAAACACCGGTAAATAAACCGCCGACATGGTGTTTATAGCAGACACTGTTTTGCTCTTTCCACATCTTTTCTGTGAACATACAGGTCATATACATACGTGGGCGTGTCATTTACCGCGGTTCCGTAATTCAACGAGGCTGCAGTTCTGACCGATTGAAACCTTGAAGTATAACCGTTGAATTTTGTGGTGTTGACTATGTATTTGATCCCTGCTTCATCAAGTTTATTCTTAGTATTTGCGAGTTCTATCGGTGATGAATCCGTAAAAATCTTTACCCTGTTTAAAAAGCAGATCATATTCTCCCCCTTATCCTTCAAACCTTGTCAGAAGCACGCGGCTTTCGGGTCTCATGCTCCTTATCTTTTCGTATGCTTTCTCCGCTGCTGCGCTGTCTTCAAAGAGTCCGAACACTGTCGGACCGCTGCCGCTCATGAGTGCGGCGCAGGCGTCCTCGTCCAAGAGTTCTCTTTTTATAGCCGCGATCTCGGGATGGAGCTTTAAAGTCACGGTCTCGAGAACGTTGCCGACAAGTTCTGCAACTCCTCTCACATCCCCTTTCTCTATGGCCAGGATCATCCCGTCCACATCAGGATGCGAGAGTCCTCCGATCTCCAAGGCTTTGTACACCTGTGCCGTAGACACCGAGAAAGGCGGTTTGACAAGTATCACCGGCATAACCTGCGCAGGTGCAAGGCTTGTGAGCTTCTCCCCCACACCTTCTGCGAGTGCCGTCCCGCCCATCAGGCAGAAGGGCACATCAGCACCGACCTTCACCCCTATCTCGCAGAGCCTTTCTGTGTCAAGCCCCGTCCCAAAGAGCGCATCCATGCCCTTAAGCGCCGCGGCTGCGTCAGAGCTTCCGCCTCCCAGGCCTGCCGCCACGGGGATGCGCTTTTCAAGCCTGACCTCCACGCCTTCGGTCACGCCAAATTCCCTGCGAAACTGCTCGATCGCCTTGAAGATTATGTTGTCCTCTCCTGTCGGAAGTGAGGGATCATCGCAGACGATCCTCGTCCCGCTCTCTCCGCCAAGACTCATCTTCAAAACATCATGTACCCCCACGGTCTGCATGACCGAGCGCAGCTCATGGTATCCGTCCTCTCGCTCCCCGATCACGTCAAGTACCAGATTTATCTTCGCATATGCCCTGAGGCTAATCTCGTTCATGCCGCATCCCAGCTTTCATTTCGTAACAATTCCTCAAACATTTTTATAGCTTCTGCCTTCATAACCATTAATCTCTGCATCCTTCTATGCATTTTGCAAAACATGCTCTCTCATATCGATTATAGTGTGAAAACGCCCGAGATGCAATAATGGGACTCCGGCCCAAGTTTGTTTTATTACGACAGATTGTCTGGTATAATGAATTATGAACTGCTGCGCTTGGGGATAGATAATAGAAAGGAAAGAAACAGGTGAAGGACTCTAGCGACGAAAGATTTATTGGTATAAAAGCTACACTGATAATAGTGTTTTTCTTTGTCCTCTTGGAATTGTTTGTCCAGAACCTGATCCAAGGGTTCCCAATACTTATATTTGACAGCGTTCTACGACTTGTTTTCGGGGCCATCTGTCTCGTTGTTGTATTCAAGCTGTTTGGAAGAACTCCCGGAAACGTACTGAAGTTTAGAAACAACGGACATGCTCTGTTGAGCGGAGTAGGGGTTCTGGGGTTTTTGTGCTTCTATGTAGTATGTCTGGCTATCGGGTTTTCCGGGATCACCGGCTTAACGGCCGGCTTATTCCTCGCAGAGATAGTATTTCAGCAAATTGGCGCGGGGTTTTTCGAGGAGCTGCTTTTCCGTGTACTGTTTTGCGAGGGCTTCTTCTACAGCAAGGATACAAAAACCAACAGACTGATATATGCGCTGACAGGCTCCGTGATCTTTGGCCTGTTGCACTGCCTGGGAGGCTGGTACTGGTGGACATTTCTGTTTACAAGCGTATTTGGTCTGGCCATGTCGACCATCTATATGCTTTCAAAGAATATAGCCATCCCGATGATCATACATTTTCTGGTCGATTTCTTTGGTCACTCGGAAGGATATATTGTAACGCGCAGCGATCAAACGATCTTATCTCTAAACATCAGGGTTGTGGCGGTAGTCCTGATGGCTCTGGCGTCTCTGGCCATGCTTCTTTTCGCAAAAAACCGGTCAGGTATGGGCAAATGAATATGCAGCCCTTCCGTCTTTATCGGTCCCCGTGATCTCGAAGGCGCAAGTCTTGAGGTCACATGAAAGGGTTGCGGTATAGCCGTCATTCTTGTGAGTCAGGGTGAGGCGGCTTCCCTCTGCGCAGACGCTGTCAAGCGACTCGAAAGAGAACGCGGGAAATGATGCGCGGAACTTAAGCATCTCAAGCTGTCTCCTCACCACATCTCTTTTTAATCCCTCTTCAATCTGAGCGTGTGTCAGGTTCGTGCGGTTGATCTCTTTATGACCGTCCGGGCCTGCTTTTTCTACGGCGGTAGTATCATTTGCGCCGGCGAAGAGATCGAGATACCATATCTGCGGTTTTCCGGGCATGAAAAGCTGGATGGCCCTGGCGAGCAGGAGCCGCCCGTCACTTTCCCCGAGCGCGCTGTAATAAGTCGCATTGACCTGATAATATATGTTTTTCTTGCCGTGGAGGTTCTTGACCAGGCCGCCGCGCGATACGACGGTGTCGATAAGCTCGGATATCCTCTCGTCAGAGAGCATCCCCTTCAGATCCAAAAGCGGGATCCCGTCGTGGCAGCCGAGCATGTTGACGAGCTTAAGACCCTTCTCCTTGATCTCGAGCGCCCAACGTGCAAGCGCCGAGCCGTCGCCCGATTCCAAAGCATCGATCACAAGCCCCGGAAGGAAGAAGTCATAGGTGGGATATCCCTTGTCCGCTATTCTTTCAAAGGTCCGCTCGCTGTATGCCGCATGGATCTCGGGCAGCAGGGTAAGGCCAAGCCTCCCCCCGATCCCTGCAAGTCTTTCAAGTATATCCCAGGTCTCGGGTTCGTTTAAGAAATTGCGTCTCCCGGGCTCTTTGGATGCGTAGGCGAACGCGTCGAGCCTCACGATCGAAGCCCCGTAACCCGCAAGTTTCCCAAGTGTCTCCTCATAGAAATCCCACACGAGCGGGGACTTTACGTTCAGATCCATCTGCCCGAGATATCTTGTCTCGCCTCCGACGCGCTCGATCTTCTGGTAAAACGTGTTCCAGTAAGGAGCCTTTGTCCCGTCCGCAAACTCCACCATGAGGATCGGGAGACCGGGCTTCCTGAAGAACATATCCGCGATCATTTCTTCGTCAGGCTCGATATAACCCTCGGTGTTCATCTTGCCATGGCCTTCCCAGAACCGGTTCCAGTCGATGAAGAAATCCCTGTACTTTGAGTACTCGACGTTATCTATGAGATCCCAAAACTGTCGTGATTGCACGGAAGCATGGTTTAAGACAAAATCGAGCTTGAGCGTGATCCCAAGATCCTTCAAAGCTTCGAGGTCCTTCTTCTTTGCAAGTTCGGGGTTTAATCCATAGCTTTTAACAGAAAACCCACGGTCAAGGTCGGTATCAAAAAGGCTCGGGAGTATGTAGAACGCGCCGAAAGCGCCCCTGAAATCCTCCGAGGACAAAAGCACGGCTATGTCCGAGAGCTTTCCGCCGAGACTGTCCGGGTATGCGTTGAGCATGGGGGAAGCATCATTTGCCATATGATCCTGTTACCTCGCCTTTCTTGGAGATGATGAGTGCCGCCTTGTCTGCGCGGCTTTCAAGCAGTGATTGTTCGATCTCGAGCACCCTTGTCACAAATGGACTGTCTGCCCCTTTGTCGCGTGCGCGCTCTCTTCTGTGCGCAAGCGTCTCTTCCGGCGTGCTGTTTAGGAAGATGGGCAGGTCAACTCCGCTCAGATACTCGCTGTTGCCGTGTGTCCATTCGATGATCAGTACATCCGTGCGGCTAAAGTCCGTCAGGTCATACCAGAGTTCACTCTCCTCCCTGCCCATGCGCTTTAGCCAGATCTTGTCGCTGCCTTCTCTGAAGCTCTTTATAATACTGTTTATATCGTCGAAATCGATCTCACAAGGTGTCCCAAGATAACCCTTAAGTCCTGTAAGTCCGCCCGAAAGGTAAGTCTCAAACCAGGGGTAATCTCCGCAATGCGCCTTATCTGCGTCGGTGTCTTCCTGCTGAAGTGTTCTGAGTGTCTTAACGGCCTCAGGAGTCAGCAGCCCTTTCCCTGCCAGAGCCTTCACGCCTGCGGTTCTGAATATGCCCAGCCTCTCAGCGTCGTTATACTTCGGGATGCGTCTCGGATAGTTGTCCCCCGAGAGCACATAGCAGCCCACTCCCGCCGATTCGAGGAAGAAGGCGAGCACAGAAGCTATCTCTGATTTGCCGACACCTGATCCGCCGTAGACGGATATTACAAGACGGGACTTTTCCTCATCTCCTATAAGATCCGGAAGAGCTCTGAATATGAGCTCCGCCTTGGATATGTGTTCCGGTGTGATCCTGATCTTGTCGCCCGGCATATCTCCGTGCCCGATCTCGACGGGGACAGTAGGAAGGGGATTGTTCTTGACCGAATTGAGCTTGTTTTTCATGATCGATCACCTCGTAAATACGAAGAATAGATGACAGTGGTTTTATTCATTATAGGCTAAGGAGAGCGCTGCGTGCATCCCCTTTTTTGATACAAAGATGGTAGTTTTTTAAGGAAATCTTGAGCAGACAGGAACCCGCAAAATCATGCCGGAAACTTTACCCTGCCGGATCAATCTGCTACACTGTCAGTGTCAGAGCATTTACAGAAAGGACTCTCATATGGAATGGAAAACATCTTGGAGTTATCTTCCCGTTGATCTCGGGACTGTGGTCGCAAAGATATCGGACATATCACAACAGACAGTTTTCTGGAATAACCTGAGCGGGACTGCTATCCGCATCCGCTTCTCAAACAGATACGGGACCACACAGATCAAGATAGCCCGCGCTGCGCTCGAGTT
>JAGDDC010000081.1 GCA_017958245.1 Lachnospiraceae bacterium | reverse complement strand
GGCGTTGCGATAGGACTTGCAACGACCGCGATGTCCGTAGTACCGGAACACGGGCCCCAGATCCGAACTGTCATACTCTGTGGTACGATCATTTACGAACTTACAGGGCCCGTGATCACAAAACTTGCTCTGAAAAAAGCCGGGGAGATTCCCGTCAAATGATGCTCTTTACTGTCTCTGCAACACGCTCCGGCGTGAAGCCGAATTTCTTGAACAGCTCTGCCTGAGGCGCGGACGCTCCGAAGCCGTTCATGGATACCGTGGCGCCGTCAAGCCCCACGTACCTGTGCCAGCCGAAGTCCGCAAGCGCTTCAACAGCGACTCTTGCGCGGACAGCCTTCGGAAGGATCTTCTCCTTGTATGCCTCGTCCTGCTCCTCAAAGATGTCGACGCAGGGCATGCTGACTATTCTTACATCTATGCCGTCTGCGAGCAGAAGCTTCTTTGCTTCTATCGCAAGACTAACCTCAGAACCCGTAGCGATGATGATCGCGTCGGGTTTTTCTTTGCTCTCCCTGTCGATCACGTAGCCGCCCTTTAGAGCTTCTTTCGAGGAACCCGGAAGCTGGGGAAGGTTCTGCCTTGTGAGTACGAGCGCTGTGGGTGTCTCCTTTGAGGTAACCGCGCTGTACCACGCTGCGATCGTCTCTGTCGCATCGGCGGGCCTGAACAGATGGAAGTTCGGGAGCGCTCTCCACATTGCAGCCTGCTCTATGGGCTCGTGTGTAGGACCGTCCTCGCCGACTCCTATGCTGTCATGAGTGAAGACAAAGGTCGTCGGGATGCGCATGAGCGATGAAAGCCTCGCCATGGGCTTCACGTAGTCGCTGAACACGAAGAAGGTCGCAGCATACCCGCGAAGTCCGTGGAGCGTGATGCCGTTTGCAATGGCTGCCATCGCAAACTCCCTGATGCCGTAGTGAACGTTCCTTCCGAGCCTGTCGTCCTTTGAAAAGAAGGCTTCACTCTTCATGTCGGAGATGTTCGAGGGCGCGAGGTCCGCAGATCCTCCAAACAGCGAGGGAACCTTGGCTGCAAGCCGGTTGATGACCATGCCCGAGAGCTTCCTGGTTGCCTCGGGCTTGTCCTCGAACTTCCAGAATTCTTCGTCATCTATGAGGGGCTTCGCTACATCTGCGTTAAACTCCTCGTCCCACGCCTTCTTAAGCTCGGGATACTTCTTTTCGTATTCAGCGAACAACGCTTTCCACTCGTCCTCTGCCTTAGCTTTCTCTGCTGAGATGTCGGCGTAGTTTTTATATACCTCGTCAGGTACGAAGAAAGGCTCTGTAGAAGGCCATCCGAGGTTTTCCTTGAGCGCGAGAACGTTGTCGTCTCCGAGAGGCTCGCCGTGAGCCTTTGCGGTGCCTTCCCTCGCGGGACAGCCCTTGCCGATGGTCGTCTTAAAGAGGATCATCGAAGGTCTTTCCTTGTCAGCCTTTGCCTTGTTCAATGCATCGAGGATCGCTGCATGATCGTGCCCGTTTTCTACAACGATAGTCTGGAAGCCATAAGCCTTGAACCTCGCCTCGACATCCTCTGTGAAAGCGATGTCCGTGCTGCCCTCGATCGTGATCTTGTTTGAATCGTACAGTACGATGAGCTTGGAGAGCTTCAGTGTTCCCGCAAGCGAGAATGCCTCATTTGAGATGCCCTCCATCATACAGCCGTCGCCGCCCAAAACATAGGTATAGTGATCGACTACGTTGAAGCCGTCGCGGTTGAACTTCGCGGCGAGATGCGCCTCCGCCATCGCCATGCCGACAGCCATCGCCATGCCTGCGCCGAGAGGTCCGGTCGTGGCCTCGATGCCCTTCGTGTGCCTGTACTCGGGATGTCCGGGCGTCTTGGAATCCATCTGCCTGAACTGCATGAGGTCTTCCTTTGTGAGCCCGTAGCCGAAGAGATGCAGCAGCGAGTAAAGCAGCGTCGAACCGTGGCCTCCCGACAGGATGAATCTGTCCCTGTCAAACCAGTCGGGATCCTTCGGGTTGTGCTTCAATACCTTGCTCCAAAGGGTGTAGGCTATGTCCGCGCATCCGAGCGGAAGACCCGGATGTCCCGACTTTGCCTTCTGGATTGCGTCCGCAGCCAAGACTCTTATGGCGTCAGCAGACATTTGATCGATCTTGTTCATACACTTCTCCTTTCCTGAGGGAGTGCCCTCCCTAGTTTCTCAGTTCCTCAAGCGATCCGAACCTGTATCCCTCGGCCTCGAGGTCCGTGAGCACCTGGTCGAGCGCCTTTGTGTTTGATTCGGATATGGTGTGCGTCAGTGTTATGGCCCCATTGTGATGGTATTGCCTGAAATGATCCACGACGTACTGTTTTCCGGGCTGGTTGTCCAGATCGTAATCCCCGTATGCTATGCTCCAGAAGATCGTGATATACCCCATGTTCTGAAGCTCTTTTAAAACTTTTTCGCTGTAATGTCCCATCGGCGGCCGGATGAACTTGTCGAGCTCGTATCCGGTCTTTTCCTTGAAGGATTCCTCCACGCCGCGGACTTCTTTTACGACTTCCTCCGCGCTCTTCTCCGGCAGGCTCGGGTGGTGGACCGTGTGGTTTCCGACCAGATGGCCCTCCTCCTTCATGCGCTTCGCGAGATCCGCGTCGCTGTCGAGGAATTGCTGCGTCACAAAGAAGGTCGCCTTGACGCCGTGTTTTTTGAGAGTGTCGAGGATCTTCGGCGTGTAGCCGTTTTCGTATCCGCAGTCAAACGAGAAATATATGACCTTGTCCCCTTCTTTTACGTTCGGGTTCAGGTAGTATGCGTCGTATTTGTTTATCGCAAACGGTTCATAGGTACCCGAGGGGGTGTGGTCCTTCTTCCGCTGGAAGCACCACTCTTCCTTCTTCCCGGAGAGCCCGTCGAGTCCCTCGTAAGGAT
>JAGDDC010000080.1 GCA_017958245.1 Lachnospiraceae bacterium | reverse complement strand
GAGCTACTAGCACATGGCATCCGTATCCGCTCGCAGTGACCCTCGCAGGCCATGCCCACTTCATACAAATGCGAAAGCGGGTGATGGGAATCGAACCCACGTGTCCAGCTTGGAAGGCTGGTGTTCTACCATTGAACTACACCCGCATGATATATACATCGGGGTGACAGGATTTGAACCTGCGACCTCTTGATCCCAAATCAAGTACTCTAGCCAAACTGAGCCACACCCCGATTTATCCGGAGCGGCGCATACAGCTACCCCTCACGACGCACAGACTATTATACATAAGGGTTTTGGACTTGTCAACTACTATTTTTTACAAGTATCTCAGCTCAAAACAGGGCTCTCCGTCCTCTTCCAGAGTCATCACGATGTAGGTCGGACGCATGCCCTGCTGCCTCGGATAAGTGAGGCTTCCCGGGTTCACAAGCCATATCCCGTCGTGCTTCTCAAGCACCGGCACGTGAGTGTGCCCATACATCATGACGTTTACGCCCAGGTCCTTCGCGTCCCTCACTATCTGCGAAGTCCCCATGGAAAACCTGTGCCCGTGCTCCATGTGGATACTTGCGTTGCCCAGCCTGAGTGCCTTCGTTCTCGGAAGATGCGTGAGATAATCGTTGTTCCCGGCGATCATAACCGTGGGACAGTGCGCTATAGCCTCGATATAATCCTCGTCGGAACACACATCCCCAAGATGTATGAGCATATCCATCGGGCTTTCGATGCGCATCACACGCTCAAGCGTCTCACATCTGCCGTGCGTGTCGCTCACTATCACAATCTTCTTACTCATAGATCAACACCCTCATCTTCAAGGCCTGCCCTTCACCCCGGGCGGCCTCCCCACCGTCTCACACAAGCGCTCTGAGCTTCGCGACCATCTGTCTCACCGCGCTCCCGCGATGACTGATCGAGTTCTTCTCTTCCTCCTTGAGCTCGGCGAACGTGCACCCCTTCTCCTCGCAGAAGAAGATCGGGTCGTAGCCGAATCCGCCGTCTCCGCGCATCTCCCGGGCTATCCTGCCGCAGACCTCGCCCTGCACTTCTATCCTGCTGCCGTCGGGGAGTATCGCGACCATGGCGCACACAAACTTCGCGCCGCGCTTCTCCTCGGGCACGCCTTCGAGCATCTCGAGGATCTTTCTGTTCTTTTCCGCAAATGCCGTATCTTCACCGAGAAACCTTGCGGAATACACGCCCGGCCTGCCGTCGAGAGCGTCCACACACATCCCCGAATCGTCTGCGAGAGCTATCCCGCCTGTCAGATCCCATACCGCTTTTGCCTTGATATAAGCGTTCTCTGCGAAAGTCTCACCGGTCTCCTCTATATCGAGTTCAAGCCCTCTGTCCTTCATCGAGAACACCTCAAAGCCTGTGCCTTCAAGCATCTCTCGCATCTCCCGCAGCTTGCCCGCGTTTGATGTCGCTATAGTGATCTCACGTTCCTTCATACTTGTTCCTCATCTTCTGTGCACTTCAAGGATCGCCTCGTACAGCCCCTCTGCAACTGCCTGCCTGCTCTCCGGAGTCGTGATCGACTTCCTGTTTGAAGGGTTCGATATGTAGGCTGTCTCAAGCAGAGCAGCGGGACATTTGGCTTCGGCCAGTATGAGCACATCGTCCCCGCGGGGCACTATACCTCTGTTCATGAGCGGATAGAGCTCGTTGACCTTCTCAAGGCAGATGTTTGCAAGATCTTTTGAGGAGAGCTTCTCGCCCTCATAATACTGGCTGTAGAGGACCTCCGTCCCTCCGACCTGCGAGCTCTTTGCGGAATTGCAATGGACGCTTATAAAAGCGTCGGCGGACAGGTCATTTGCGAGGCGGACACGCTGCATGAGCGTCAGCTTGCGGTCCGCTGTCCTGGTATAATACGTCCTGATCCTCTCGTCAGCGTCGAGCAGTTTCTTGAGCCTCAGAACGATGTCGAGGTTCAGATCCTTCTCCATCACCTTGTCACAGTCCGCGAGCGCGCCCGGATCCGTACCGCCGTGTCCCGCATCCAGTACGACTATGAAGTCGTAGAGCTCCCTCGGGTCCACGCACCTTATATAGAAGAAGTGTTCGTCCTCCAAGACCTCGTACTCGGTGGTCTTTCGCATGGTAAACTCGATCTTCGTGCGGCCGCCGTTCGACCTGATCTCCCTGCAGATCACGGGATCCTCTCCCGGGAAGAGCTTGTCGAACACCACCTGAAGAGTGTCGATATATCCCGTCGTTCTCCCTGAGCGCTCGGACTCTCTGTCCCTGCGGTCCGTCTCGGTCGCCTTCGCCTGCTTCTCCTCCGCAGCCTCCTGCTCGAGGTATTCGTCAAATGCGTCCCTGTCCTCCAGCTCGGACGTGTAGATCTTCCTGTTCTGCAATCTCACGATAAAAGGTGCAGAAGGCTCCGCCTCAACGCTCATCAGATTGGAGAACTCGCAGTTTAAGATCCTCTCAACGTACAGCGGTTCAAGCTTTATCTTCACACCCTTTGCAAAAAAGTCCTTGTTTATGACCACGCAGGAGTCAGCCACCTTCTCTATCAGTTCGGTGTCGCACTCTCCCAGCACATCGACTATGTCCGCAAGCCAGGGTTCGTACTCAGTCACGGTCTGCGCATCCTCAGGTCTTGCGGGATCACTCTGCTCAGGCTCCTGTTCCTGCACTACGGCGGGCTCTTTTTCGGGCATGGTAACAGCCCATGAACTCTCGTCCACGGGATCGCCCAGGATCAGGCCTGTCACCACAGTCAAAAAAAGGAGCACAAGGCTTCCGATCGATGCCCTGCGCAGTAGTTTATTTACCATAAGAGCCACCTGTCTGCAGATAATGTCTCATTATATCCCTTTTGTGCGCTTTATTCAAGTACCGCGGGCTCAGCTTGATTTTTCCCGACAAAGCACTATAATTAAAACAAAAGAACAGTGCAACCCCTCCGGAGGTGTTTATGGACAGCAATTACATCACTTTGAAGCAGTCTGACAAGTACAAGACTCATATCTACCCGTATCGCACGAAGCTTGATTGCAAGGGAAGTGTCGTAGTGCTTCACGGCATGGCCGAGCACCACGAGAGGTACGAACCCTTTGCAAAGTTCCTGAACGACAACGGGTATGACGTGTTCCTCTACGACCACAGAGGTCACGGCAAGGACAAGAAACACGAGGAACTCGGCTTCTTTGCCGAGTCGAACGGATACAAGAAGGTGATCGGTGACGCTATAAGAGTCCTTCGATACGCCAAGCAGGAAAACCGCGGCGAGAAGATCTTTCTCTTCGGCCACAGCATGGGCTCCATGATGGCACGCTGCGTCATTCAGTATCTCGACGGGATCGACGGCGTCGTCATTTGCGGCACATCCTACATGAAACCGCTTGTGATCCGCGGAGGCATCATACTCTCCTCGATCATCAAGTTCTTCAAGGGAGCCAGACATATCTCGCCCTACATGAACAAGCTCTGCGTCGGCGGCAAGGCTTACACCCAGCTCTCAAAGAGGACCGCTTTTGACTGGCTCTCAAGGGACAACACGGTTGTGGGCTCCTACATCGGAGACCCGTATTGCGGTTATGTCTGCACCGTCAGCTTCTACAAGGATCTCATAAAGCTCTGTCAGCAGTCAGGCAACCCTAAGATGATGGCACGCACAAGGAAGGACCTTCCCATGCTCCTCATCGCCGGCGACCACGATCCTGTGGGCGGCTGCGGCAAGGACGTCCAGAGGCTTTTTACTGCGATCCAGAAGATGGGCTTCACAAAGGCCGAGTGCACGCTCTACGAAGACTGCCGGCACGAGCTTCTGAACGAGCTCAACAGGGACGAGATCATGAAAGACATCCTTGACTGGTTTGAAGCTCAGGATTCAGGCAGGGGCGACGAGAACTCGAACCGTGACGAAGACCTCTTCCCCGAGACCGACACCAAGGAGCAGGACGAGGAAGAAGTCCTCGCCCAGATCAGACAGACCTACGACAAGATCATCAACCCCGAGGAGACGGAGGGCGAAAAAAAACTCGCCGAACTCCGTGCAAAAAAACTGGCAAAGAAACAACAAGAGGCAGACAAATAACCCGCAAAAAAAGAGGCACCGTGAATCCGGCAATGTCATTAAGTTAAGGAATATAAAAGAAAAGCAGTCAATCCAAAAGGAAAGACTGCTTTT
>JAGDDC010000002.1 GCA_017958245.1 Lachnospiraceae bacterium | reverse complement strand
AGCGCTGCCTCGCACTCAGCGCGGCGCTCGTTGTACTTTGAGTCGGTCAGCTTCCTCTTCTTGTTGGTGTTTCCTATGACGATCTTCATGCCGTCGAGCTTTACGGGCACATACTTGTAGTCGAGTGTCCCCGTGTCGAGGAAGATCGCGTGCTCCTTCTTTCCCATGGCGATCGCGAACTGGTCCATGATCCCGCAGTTCATACCCACAAAGTTTCTCTCGGCGTGCTGCGAGATGAGCGCTGCCTCCGTCATGTCAACCTTCTTGCCAAACAGCTCTATCAGAGCCTTTGCGGTGAGAACCTCTATTGACGCGGAGGAGGAAAGCCCCGCTCCGTTCGGGATGTTGCCATAACAGCAGAAGTCAAATCCGCGGTCGAAGGTCACACCGTCCCTGTCTTCGAAAGCCTTTATGACACCGAGACAGTAGTTCGCCCATTTGTTCTTCCTGTCGTAGACAAGCTCGTCAAGCGATGACTCTATGATGCCTATGTTGTCAAAATTCTCCGAGTAGAACCTGAGCTTTCGGTCATCCCTTGCCCTGACCGCAGCGTAAGTACCCATGGTCAGCGCGCAGGGAAAGACATGCCCGCCGTTGAAATCCGTGTACTCTCCTATCAGATTGACGCGTCCGGGTGCGAAAAAGACCCGTGCTCCTCTCTTGTCGCCAAAGACCTTCCCAAAGATTTCAAGCATCTTCTCTTTCATGTCCTGTCCTCCTGCTCGTTCTGTCTCCTCGCGGTGCAAGCACACCCCGGACACGCTCCGCAGCCGGAAGTTGCTCCCGCCATGTCGTCGGGGAAGTAGCTCAAGAGACACACAGCCTGGGCTGATATGCCCTCCTCACGTCCCGTAAAGCCAAGATGCTCCTCGGTCGTGGCTTTGACACTGACTCTCTCCTCATCGATCCCCAAAGCCTCCGCCAGAGTCTTCTTCATGAGTGGGAAGAAGCCCGAGAGTCTCGGCCTCTGCGCAACTATGGTAGTGTCTATGTTTTCTATGACAAACAACTTCTCCTCGAGCATCTTTTTCACGTCCTTTAGGAGCTTAATGCTCGATATATCCTTGTAGGCGTCATCGGTGTCGGGAAAGAGCCTGCCTATGTCACCGAGACCCGCCGCTCCCGCAAGCGCGTCCATGACAGCGTGCGTGAGCACATCCGCATCCGAATGCCCGTCAAGCCCATTCTCGTGCGGTATCTCTACGCCGCCGAGTATCAGCTTCCTGCCCTCAGTGAGCCTGTGCACATCATATCCTGTTCCTATCCTCATTTGTCTGTGTATCCTTTCCGTCTCCTGCCCTGTCAGGTTCGTGAAGATCCGTTCTCCGCCTTAAGGATCTCGTCCTTTAACTTTCTGAACTCCCGCATCGTATCATCCGTAACGTTCTCAAACTGCGCCTTGAGCTCGGGCACCGCAATGTCCATGATATAGCCGTGTCCCACATACTCGAGCATCTCTTTGTCGTTGTAGTTGTCGCCGAAGGCGTAGGCGTCCTTTCTGTCGATCCCGAATCTGTCGAGTATCGCCTTGGTCGCGAGTCCCTTGTTCGCCTCGGGCGGGATGAAATCAAACCATGTCTTCTGCGATCTCACGCAGGTAAAGTATTTGCCCCATTCACGAGCCATGTCCTCGCACAGCTTTTCATCCACTCCCCCGAAATGATACATCGCCACCTTCACGATGTCCTCGGTGATCTCCCTGTAATCGCTGCAGGTCCTGTAGGTCATGCCGGGGAGGGAGAGTACCTCGTGCTTGAAAGGCTCCTCCTTCATGTTCATATAGTAGTAGCCGGGCACCGACACCTGCACGTCGTACCCGTCAAGGCTCTGGATCAGGTTCGAGAGCTCGACCGCCTTCTCGTGGTCCATCACGCATTTGTGGATCTCCTCGTCATGGTAGTATACAAGCGCCCCGTTCTCCGTGATGAATGCGACCTCATCGGCCACGCTTTTGAACATATTCCTCAGGTTCGCGTACTGTCTGCCGCTCGCCACCGTAAAGAGAACGCCCTTTGAAGTAAAGAAATGAATCAGCTCGAACAGCTCGTCCGGCAGCGTATCCCAGGGCTTCTTTAAGATCGTCCCGTCTATGTCGCTTCCTATAAATCTGATCATAATAATCCTCATTTGCGGAGGCCCGGATCGGCCCCGCGGTTTAAAAAAACCTTGTCCTCAAACTTTCATATCAAAGATTACCTCAAAACTCCCTCAAAGTAAAGCAATAAACGCAATATTCCTCCATAAAGCCTCATAAAGCAAGCTCCTCATCAGGGGCTGTGACGGGCCCGTGACAAGGAGCTTACCTGATAGTTTATTGAATGCCGGCCGACCGGCGTTTCCTTTTGATTTTTAAATATTCAGCGGATATGCGTCCGTGAGCGTCTTGACGAGCGCTTTCGCCTTGTCTCTGTTGCCCTCGGGATCCTGCACCGCAAGGTCGATCGCCTCCGCGATGGTCTTCATATCCCCGGGCTTCATACCCCTCGAGGTGATGGCGGGCGTTCCGATGCGGATACCGCTCGTGATCCCCACCTTCTCGGGATCGTTGGGGATGGCGTTTTTGTTGACCGTGATGTTGACCGTGTCGAGTAGCGTCTCCGTCTCTTTTCCGGTGCGCCCCTTGGTCCTCAGGTCAACGAGCATCAGGTGGTTGTCCGTTCCGCCCGATACGAGCGAGAAGCCTCTTGCCTTCAGTTCGTCTGCGAGAGTGCGCGCGTTGTCGACAACTCTCCCTATATATTCCGCAAATGACGGTTCCAGCCCTTCCTTGAGTGCGACCGCCTTGGCTGCGATCACGTGCATCAGCGGTCCTCCCTGGATGCCCGGGAACACGCTTCGGTTAAACTTGTGCTCAGTCGCGAACTCCTCGCTCGAGAGGATGATGCCGCCTCTGGGCCCGCGGAGCGTCTTGTGTACGGTCGCGGTCGTGACGTGCGCGTAGCCTATGGGACTCTCGTGATACCCGGTCGCCACAAGGCCTGCTATATGGGCGATGTCGGCCATGAGGTAAGCGCCGACCTCATCAGCGATCTCCCTGAACCTCTTGAAGTCTATCTTCCTCGGATATGCGCTCGCGCCGCAAATGATGAGTTTCGGGCGCGCTTCCTTGGCGATCTTCAAGACCTCGTCATAGTCGATATAGCCGTCTTCGTTCACTCCGTAGGGCACAACGTTGAAGTAGAGTCCCGAGAAGTTCACACTGCTTCCGTGTGTCAAATGTCCGCCGCTCGATAAGTCCATGCCCATGAGCGTATCGCCGGGCTTTAAGAGTGCCAGCTGAACAGCCTGGTTTGCCTGGCTTCCCGAGTGAGGCTGTACGTTCGCGTAGGTGCAGCCGAAGAGCTTCTTTGCTCTCTCAATCGCAAGGCGCTCCACAATATCCACGTACTGGCAGCCGCCGTAATATCTCTTTCCCGGATATCCTTCTGCATATTTATTCGTAAGAGGGCTGCCCATGGCGGACATGACCGTACGGCTTACATAGTTCTCCGACGCTATGAGTTCAAGGTGTTCCTCCTGTCTCCTGATCTCTTGCGATATAGCCTCTGCGACCTCGCTGTCAAATTCTTTTATCTCGTCAAATGAATACATTTCCCCAATCTCCTTATACAAAATTTCTCATAATTATACCATCGCCGGCGAACAACTGCAAGAGTCACGCCTCCGTAACGCAAAGTTTTTCTTTTGATCCTTCAAGTCCCGCTCTTGTCATTTGGACACATCTGACTTAAAATGATTTCACCGACACTAAATAGGAGAAAAAGTCAAATGATATACGATATAAAGATCATCGAAAGCAAAAAGGACCTCGATGGATGCCCCGGGTTTGAGGTGGACAACTTCAACTGGGGTGGGGACTATAGGCCAAAGACTTCGGGAAGACTTGCTTACGTGCAAGACAAAGGGTTTTTGATAAGACTTGAGACCGATGAAAGGAACCCCGTCACGGACTACCGGAACTATCAGGATCCGGTGTATAAGGACTGTGCCATGGAGGCGTTCTTTGATCTCTCTCCCGAAGAGGGCAAGTTCCACTATACGAATTTCGAGATGAACTCTGCAGGTGCACTCTTAAACCACTTTGGAGGCTTGAGAGGCAGCAGGTCCGATGTCAAGGCTTATACAGATATGGTCCTGAAACCGGTGACAGAGGTTCGGGAAGACGGGTGGAGCGTAGAGCTTCTCATACCAAATGAGTATGCTCAGGATCTGTTCGGGAAGGGAAGCTTCAAAACCGGAGACAGGATCCGTTTCAATTGCTACAAGATTAGGGAAGTAGGCGATGAAAGATGTCCGGCGCATTTCGCAAGCATGGCTCCGATCCGGACTGAGAAACCCGACTTCCACAGACCCGAGTTCTTCGCAGATGGGATACTGGTTTGAGTTTGAATATAGCCTCCCAGGTTTGTATTTGAGATTTATAAGCATAAGAAAAGCAACCGCCCCCACCAAGCTGGGAGCGTCATAAGACAGTAATGTTTAAGAATTTAAGAATCAGATACCCGCTTTCATTATGTTGTCTGTTTCTATTTTGCATCTTGTCCACCTCCTCTTAAGCGGGATCCATTCCTCCCATTTATATACGACACGAAAATAGGTGAAATGTTCCATGTGTTCCAATAAATATTAAATATTTTTTTGATTATAGTTTGTGGCTAATTTTTCAGACATCCAATAGGAATAACATATACGCCGTCTTCACGCTTATAACCATATTCAGTCGCGGTTATGACAAGCTTAAGATCCGGCAGTCTTAGCGGGACCTGTTTTTCCTTTTT
>JAGDDC010000079.1 GCA_017958245.1 Lachnospiraceae bacterium | reverse complement strand
GCTCTTGCACAGCGACTGCCTGCCGTTGATAAGAGGCCTGCACCGCCGATTGCAAGTTTGAAAATTCCTGTTCGTAATCATTGGCTAAACGATATATAGAATCTTCATACTCTTTCTGGGCATCTTGCGCTTGCTGTAAGACTTGTTTGCCGGCTTGACTGGCGGATTGGCTCACTGCCTGCGCCTGCTGTTTGGCCGCGGATTTCACATTTTTCTGCGCCGCAACAGCTCCGTCGGCGGCCTGGTTACTTAATACGTTCGCACTGTCTAACACCGCCTCTTGGGTAGTCACGATCGGCTGAATCCCTTGCTGCGTATAATCAGACAATTGTTTTTCTTCAATCTGTTCGGTTAAACTTTGGGCTTTCCGGTTTAGAGAATCTACCGTTTCTTGCGCGGCTTGACCGGCTTGTTTGGAAAGGTTTTGAGTAGCTTAGAAGATCCTTTTGGAAAACTATGTTGTATAAGTAGCATTGTAGGAGACTTGAGATGTCCATAACTTTTGACAAGGTGGAACATGTATATGGTAAGGGCACGTCATTTGAAAAAATGGCGTTAAAAAACGTGTCTTTCCATATACGTGACGGTGAGTTCATAGGGATCATAGGACACACCGGTTCGGGCAAGTCGACGCTCATCCAGCACATGAACGGACTCCTCAAATGTACGGGCGGAAACATATATTACGACGGCAAGGACATTTCAGACAGGGAGTACGATCGTAAGACTCTCAGACAGAATGTCGGGATCGTGTTCCAGTATCCCGAACATCAGCTCTTTGAAGCGACTGTAGGCAAGGATGTGGCGTTCGGACCCCGTAACCTCGGGCTCCCCGACCTTCAGGCGGAGCTGAGGACGTACGAGGCCCTAAAAAGCGTCGGGATCGATGATTCCCAGCTCGATGTATCGCCGTTCGATCTTTCGGGCGGACAGAAGCGTAGAGTGGCTATAGCGGGCGTCCTCGCGATGAAGCCCAAGGTGCTCGTCCTCGACGAACCCGCGGCGGGACTTGACCCCGTCGGAAGAAGAGACATCCTTGAGATGATCGCGCGGATCAGGCGTGAGGAGAACATCACCGTTGTGCTTGTCTCGCACAGCATGGAAGACGTTGCCGAGTACGTGGACAGGATAATGGTCATGAACGACGGAGCACTCGCCATGGACGGAACAGTCGAGGAAGTCTTTGCGCGTAAAGAAGAGCTTGAAGAGATGGGACTTTCCGTACCGCAGATCACATTGCTCATGCAGGACCTCAAGGATGAGGGCCTCGCAAGCGAAACAGGCATATATACGATGGACGAAGCCGTGAGGATCCTCTCACAGCGCCTCCTAAAGAGATAAAAACACAGCAAGGCAGAAAAAACCGGAAAACCACGGGTTAGATACCAAAGAGACCCAAAGACTAGAAGTAAGCAGAGGCAGGATTAATGATCAGAGACATTACGATCGGACAATATTATCCCTCCGAATCTGTTATACACAGGTTGGATGCGCGGGTTAAATTCATAGCTACGATAGCCTATGTTGTCGCGCTGTTCCTGTTTGACACATTCTGGGGTTTTTTGCCTGCCGCCGCATGGCTCTTGGTGATCATACTGGTGTCGGGGATCCCGTTCAGGTTCATCCTCAAGGGACTCAAGGCTGTACTCTTCCTGCTGATCTTCCTGGCGGTGTTTAATACGCTTATGACCCCCGGCGAAGTACTCGCGCAGTGGTGGATATTCAAGATAACGGACAAGGGCCTCGAGAACGCGGGATTCATGTCTCTGCGCCTCTCACTCCTCGTGGTCGGCTCAGGGATGATGACGTACACGACCACACCCTCACAGCTCACGGCCGGGATGGAGAGCATTTTCAGACCGCTCGGGATCTTCAAGGTGCCCGTGCATGAAGTGGCGATGATGATGTCGATCGCGCTCAGGTTCATCCCCATCCTCCTCGAGGAGACGGACAAGATCATGAAGGCGCAGCAGGCGAGAGGAGCCGACTTTGAGAGCGGAAACATCTTTAAACGCGCCAAGGCACTCATCCCTGTGCTTGTGCCACTGTTCGTTTCTGCCTTCAGACGTGCCGGAGAGCTCGCCGAGGCCATGGAAGCAAGGTGCTACCACGGAGGCAAGGGAAGGACGAAGCTCCATCCATTGAAGTTTGTAGCGAGGGATTATATAAGCCTCGTGCTTATAATCGGATTTGTGGTAGGTATGGGATTTATGCCTTAATGCATATGCTGAAAGACGTGACAGTGAAGCACGGTTTGGACTGTGCTTCTTGTGATACAGGGAGTTTGAGCCGGAGTAAATATTGGTAGTTGAAGGGTGTATTGGCAGGATAGGAGAGGAAGTCCGTATGAAGAGGGTTTACATGACCATCGCGTACGACGGGACGAACTACGTCGGATGGCAGATGCAGCCGAACGGTACGGCGGTCGAAGAAGTGATAAACAAGGCGCTTTGCGACCTGCTCGGAGAGGAGATTGTGATCGCAGGTGCGAGCAGGACCGATTCGGGCGTGCATGCGCTTGGGAACGTGGCTGTATTTGACACGGAGACGAGGATACCGGCGGACAAGATCTCATATGCGTTAAATCGGGTTCTTCCGAGAGACATCGTGATAAGCGAGAGCCATGAGGTCGACGGGAGCTT
>JAGDDC010000078.1 GCA_017958245.1 Lachnospiraceae bacterium | reverse complement strand
CCTATCATGAAGGGCGGTAAGGTAGCAGTTGTCGGCGGCGGTAACGTTGCTATGGATGCTGCACGTACAGCACTTCGTCTTGGCGCTGAGCACGTATACATCGTATATCGTCGTTCACTCGAGGAGCTTCCCGCACGTAAGGAAGAGGTTGAGCACGCTATGGAAGAGGGTATCGACTTCAAGCTTCTCAACAACCCTGTTGAGATCCTCGGATACCAGAACACTGACGATCCCCGCGATCCCAAGAACGGCTTCGTTACAGGCATGAAGTGCATCCAGATGGAGCTTGGCGAGCCCGACGAGAAGGGAAGAAGAAGACCTGTTGCCATCCCCGGCTCAGAGTTCGTTCTCGATGTTGATACGGTCGTTATCTCCATCGGTACTTCACCCAACCCGCTCATCAAGGATACTACCAAGGGCCTTGAGGTCAACAGCCACGGCGGTATCATCGTCAACGAGGACGGCCTCACATCGCGCAATGCGGTTTACGCAGGCGGCGATGCAGTTACAGGCGCAGCAACCGTTATCTCGGCTATGGGCGCAGGCAAACTTGCCGCAAAGTCGATCGACGAGTATCTGAACAAATAAGATAAACCTTTAGGGACGGCATCTGCCGTCCCTTTTTTTGGGACGGTCCCGCCGTCCCTTTTTTTCTTTACCGCGGCGGGAAAGAATGTTAGAATTATTGAGTAAGATGAATGAAGTGTTTCGCCTGTAGTCCGGGACCATCCACGACTACGACCGGTGGTGATGGCGGCCAGGGCTGCCGTGTTGCAGGCGGCATCACCGGATCATGCGGCAGCCTTAGCGCTGCACAGGCTCACCACGCCTGCAATGGTACTTAGTATGAAAAAGACAGTTTTGATAATCGTAGGAGCGCTTATGTTATTTGGTTTGTTTGGATGCAGCAAGAAGAACCCGCCGGAGACCAACAATCCCGAGCCGACGAAGTCCGGGGATGTGGCTGTAGGCACACAAGGTGATGTCGCACAGGCGATAGCGGAACTTGAGGGCAAGACGCCCGATGAGTCCGGGACCTGCGGCGCGGACATGACATGGAAGTACTACAAGAAGGGCAAGACGCTCGTGATCTCGGGCACCGGTGAGATGGAGACCGACGGCAAGTTTATGTGGTCCGACTATGTGATAGACAGGCTCCTCATCTCAGAGGGCGTGACTTCCATCGCTTCGGAGGCTTTCTACAACAACCAAAGTCTCAAGGTTGAACTCACTCTCCCCTCAACACTCAAGAAGATAGGCGAGTTTGCCTTCTACGGGTGCGAAAAGTTAAAGGGTGCACTCGTCCTTCCCGACGCTGTGGAAGAGGTTGGGGGCTACTCTTTCCAGATGTGCTACGGACTCACTTCCATCAAGCTTTCCAAGTCGCTGAGGATTATCGGCAGGGAAGCTTTTTCGAGGGACGAGGGCCTCGAGGGAGAACTGGTGCTCCCTGACGGCCTTGTAAGCATAGGAAGATGCGCATTTCATGAATGCAAGGGACTTCGGGGCGACCTGATCATCCCGGATTCGGTTACCGAACTCGGAGACTATGCATTTGACCAGACGGGCTTTGACGGAACGCTTAAGATCCCGGCCGGCATCAAGGAGATCCTATTCAATACTTTCAGCAACTGTGAGAACTTTAAGGGCGATATCGTCATCCCCGAGGGCGTTGAAAGAATCGGTGAGAGCGCTTTCTCAGGCTGCGGATTCGACGGTACGGTCTCGTTCCCGAAGAGTCTGAAGAGCATCGGAAGATATGCTTTCGCGTATTGCAGGGGGCTTAAAGGCGATCTGAGGATCCCCGACAAGGTTACTTACATCGGTGATTCGGCTTTTGCAAGCGATGAGAGCTTCACGTCTCTCACGCTTCCGGATGTCCTCAAGGTGATCTGTGAGAGCACTTTCAGCGGCTGCAAGGGCATGAAGGGGACTCTGACACTGCCGAAGTCTCTGGTCGTGGTTGGCGGTTCCGCCTTCTCGAGCACGGGCTTTGAGGGAGAGCTTGCTTTCCCGAAGGGGCTTGAGGTTATAGGAAGCAGGGCCTTCGCGTGGTCTAAGTCCATATCGTCTCTCGGCGAGATGCCGAAGTCTCTGGAACTCATCCGCGATGATGCTTTCTGCGGATGTGAGTCGATCAAAGGTGAGATCACCATCCCGGATGGCGTGTACCACGTCGGCGAGAGCGCTTTCGAGGGATGCCGGGGATTGACTGCCGTGACCTTCGGCAAGAACATAAGAGGCGTGGGACCTTCGGCCTTCAAGAAGTGCGATGCCTTGACGAAGGCGGTATTTACAGGCTCCGGGGCAGATTATCACGGTCAGGATGAGGCGGATGCCACCTTCCCCGCGGGCTGTACTGTAGAAGGGGATGCCACACCCGGCGCAAATTACGACAGATGGGTCAAAGAGGCCGAGAAGACTGCCGCGAAGAAAGACGACGGTTCGGGCGATGCGAACAAGGATGAGCCCTACTACTGGACGATGTCGCTCACGGGCTTTGAGTTCAAGGGCATGGGCTGCATCGGAGACGTTGTGCTCGTGTTTGACACGGACGGAACTTTTGCGGTGTCGATAAACGGACGCGAGATGCCCGCGCAGAGCTACGAGGCAGATCCAAACGCAGACTTTGATGATCGCATCGTGATGACGGACGGCTACTTCGCGCGCGAGGGCACGATCGGCAACCTGGCTTATTCGGACGTCACCGGCAGGGACAACATCCTGAGCGGCGAGCTTGTCCGTGCGGACGGCAAAAAGGAGAAGGTCGTGTTCCACACAGGGTCGGATCATGTGGTGTACCTGAAGGGTGACGAAGGCAAATAAGAAGGAGAGCGGGATTGAGATTCATACATTTGGCGGACCTGCATCTGGGAAAGGTGGTAAGCGACTTCCCCATGACGGAGGACCAGCGGCACTTTTTGTGGCAGATAGTTGATACCGTGAGGGAGGAAAGGATAGATGCGGTCCTGATATCGGGCGATGTCTACGACCGCACGATCCCTCCCGAGAGCGCGGTGCGTCTTCTTGACGACTTTATATGCGAGATCCGGCAGACCGGCGCGAAGCTTCTCATGATAACCGGAAACCACGACTCCGACGAGCGCCTGAGCTTCGGCAGCAGGCTCTTCGAGGAGAGAGGGGTCTATATCAGGACGAGGCTTGAGGAGAAGATTACTCCGGTGAAGCTGGAGGACGAGTACGGGGAGGTAAACTTTTACCTCCTTCCTTTTATCAAGGCTTCGCAGGTGAGGAGCCTCTACGGCGAGGACTACGAGAGCTATGACGCGGCGGTCCGCGCCGTTATCTCGCAAATGAACATCGACCCCGCCGCCCGCAACGTGATCCTCGCCCACCAATTTGTGGTAGGCAGCAGGAGCGCAGCGGACGAAGCGACCCCGGAATCTCAGCCTGCGGGGGAAGCGGAAGCTACGGGCGCGTTGCGCTCCGATGATGACGGGCGTAGGCCTGTGGGTGAAGCTGCTGATGAAAGGACCATGAACGAAGGTGTTTATGGCGATGACGGACTTGGTGCGAATGGCGTAGCAGGTATCATGCTGGGTGGATCGGAGAGCTACATCACGAGACATGTAGGTCTCGTGGAGCAGATACAGGCGGATTGCTTCGATTCCTTCGATTATGCGGCGCTCGGGCATATACACAGGGCGCAGAACGTCGGAAGAGAGACCGTGAGATACGCGGGCGCCCCGCTAAAATACCACTTTGACGAGATCGGGCAGATAAAGTCCGTGCCCGTGATCACCATGAAGTCAAAGGGTGAGGTTGAGGTGGAATTGCGGCAGTTCAAGCCCCTGCGCGACATGCGCGGCATAAAGGGGCCCGCAGCGAAACTCCTCGCGCCCGAGAACGTGAGGGACACGCAGGATTACATCTTCGTCACGCTGACAGACAAAGACGTCCTCCCGGACGCCATCAACATATTCAGAAAGACCTACCCCAACGTGATGCAGATCCGGTACGACAACAGCCACACGAAGGACCTGGAGGCGGTGGACTTGACAGACCACGGGCAGGAGAGGAGCTTCTCGGAGACGGTCTCCGACTTTTACAGGCTCATTTATAACGAAGAAATGAGCGACGAGGAGCTTGAGATCATGAGGAAGGCCGCACGTTCTGCGGGTATCGCGACGGACGGTGAGGACTAGAGGGAAGAAAGGATCGACATGAAACCGATCAAACTTGTTATCAGTGCATTTGGACCATATGCGGAGACCATGCCCGAGATCGACTTTACGAGTCTCGAGGCGGATGGTCTGTTCCTGATTTCCGGTGAGACCGGGGCCGGAAAGACCACCATTTTTGACGCTATGGTCTTCGCGCTGTTCGGAAGGACGAGCGGCGCGTACAAGGACACGAAGTTTTTGAGGAGCGAGTACGCAAAGACGGGGGTGGATTCATTTGTCGAGTTTACGTTCTCGCACCGGGGGAAGGTCTACAGGATCCGCAGAAGCCCGTCATATCTGCGCCCCAAGGCAAGGGGTGAGGGCTTCGTCGAGCAGAAGGAGACAGTTGTTCTGAGCGTTGTGGGGAGTGAGGGCACGCCCGCGGATCCCACAGATATGATGCCCACCGAGGGGCTGACGGCGGTCGCTTCGAAGCTTGCGGAGATACTGAACTTCGACTATGCCCGCTTCAAGCAGGTCGCGATGATCGCGCAGGGCGAGTTCTTAAAGCTCCTGAACGCCTCGACCGAGGAGCGCACCGCAATCCTCAGAGGGATCTTCATGACGGACGTCTACGCAAGACTCGTGCGGGAGCTCAAAAACCTCTCGGACGAGAGCTACGCGCGGTCTGAGGACGCACGCAAGGCGGTAGTGCAATACTTTGAAGGAGTGCGCCTCGCAGGGGAAGTCATGGAGGCTTCTGAGGGGGAGGAGCTTTTATCCTCTTCTGAGCGAGATGCAGGAGACGGGCTTTCATACTCTGTCGAGGGGGACGTAGGAGACGGACTCTTGGGTTCTGCTGGGAGAGAAGTTGGGGATGAACTCTCATACTCTATCGAGGGGGACGTAGGAGACGGACTCTTGAATTCTTCTGAGGGATATGAAGAAGACGAAAAAGTGGGTCGTGCAGGGGCTGACGCGGGAGTCGAGTCAGAAGAAGGCCCGGAAGCAGAAGGCGGTGCGACTCTCCACGGGCTTGCACAGCAGTTTGAGGATATCTCGGACAGGCTTCATGCTGCGAAAACGATATTGAGCGGTGATGAGATCACAAGTTTTATAGACAGGGCTGTGGAGGCAGACGAGGAGACTCTCCGTAGGCTTGAGACACGCGCGGGAGAGGTTTCGTCCCGTCTTGGCGTTCTTCGTGAGTCGATAGGCGAGGCGAAGGCGGACAACGACCTCTTTGCAGCGGTCGAGGCGCACAAAAAGAAGCTCTCAGAGATCTTGAAATACAGCGAGACCGCGGCAGGGTACGAAAGAGATATAGTGCTCACAGAGACTGCCATGAAGATCGGGCCTCTGTACGAGGCAAGGCTTGCAAGGGAGAAGGACGAACAGAGACTTAAAACAGACCTTGAGACCACTTTAGATGCCCTTGCAGAAGAGTGCAAGGCTTACGAGAGCGCAGCAAAGAAACGGGACGAAGCTGCAGCTGCAGCCGCAGAGCTTCCGGAGCTTCAGTCGAAGGCAGCCGTGATAGAAAACAGTAGGGCAGACTATGAGAAGCGTGACAAGGCGCGCTCAGACGAGGCGGCGCATCGGAGCGCATTTGAAGAAGGAGAAAAGAGAGTTAAGGAGCTTGAACAGAAGAAAGCAGAGGTCCTCGAGGAGGAAGCACAGCTGGATCGCCTCCGGGAATCCTTGAAGGACAGCGCATTTGCGCTTGCTGCGGCAAAAGCCGCCGACAAGGCAGTGAAGAAGCAGAAAGAGGATGCCGAAAGGCTTTCGGAGCGCGCGAAAAGTATCGCGGAGGACGAGAAGGAGCTTGAGCGCAGACAGCAGGAGGCAGAGAAGAAGATCGAGGCCTACGGGCGCATGTCGCAGGAGCGTCTCGACAAGGAGCGCATCTTCGACGGATGCCGTGCGGGACTTCTCGCGGAGAAGCTTGTGAAGGGCAAGCCCTGCCCTGTGTGCGGGTCGAAGGAGCATCCGATGTGTGCCGCGCTTCCTGCGGACCGCGTG
>JAGDDC010000077.1 GCA_017958245.1 Lachnospiraceae bacterium | reverse complement strand
GATCTCGCCTGTCACGTTGTCCACGAACTGCTTCGGCGAGAGTCCGGCTGCGGCAGCCTTGTCCTCGACCTTCTGTCCGTGCTCGTCCGTGCCTGTCATGAAACGCACGTCATACCCCTGAAATCTCTTGAACCTCGCGATGCTGTCCGCGAGCACGATCTCGTAAGTGTTGCCTATGTGCGGTTTTCCCGAGGCGTATGCGATCGCCGTCGTGATATAGTATGGTTTCTTCATGTGTTCTTTGCCGCCGCCTCTTCGATATACTTCTGCGGGCCTTGCGGCTGTCCCCCTTTCCTCAGTCTGTTCCCAATTTCTTTTTTATCTCTTCCATCGCGGCGTCAAGCTGGTTGTCGCCGTCTCTGAACTCTATGAGCGTCGTCCTGTACTCCTCGTCCAGCTCTACCTCGACGTCGGGCTCGATCCCCACATCATGGATGCAGCTTCCGTCGGGAAGAAAATAATATGAATTCGTAAACTTGAAGCCTTCCTTGTCTCCCACAAGGGTGAAGGTGTACTGTACGATACCCTTTCCGTAGGTCTTCTCGCCCACGAGAGTAACGTCCTTGCAGTTCTTGAGCGCCCCGATGAAGATCTCCGATGCGGAGGCCGTGTTGCCGTCCGCAAGTATGACTATGGGCAGGTCGATGCTGTCATCGGTCTTCGTGTAGAACTCCTCCACGTAGCCCACCTTGTCCTCCGTGTAAAAGAGGAGATTGTCCTTGTCGATCATCAGATCGAGCATCTCCACGCTGGTGTCCACAAGTCCTCCGGGGTTGCCCCTCAGATCGAGGATCAGTCCCTTCATACCCTGTGCGGTCAGGCTGTTCAGCGCCTTCTCAAACTGAGGGTAGGTCGTCTCCTCAAACTCCGTCAAATAGATGTAGCCCACACCGTCATCAAGCATCTTCTCTTCGACGTATACGGACTCGATCGACGCTCTCACGATATGCAGCGGGACGAGCTCTTCCTCGCCCTCGCGCGCCACCTTGACATCGACGGAGGTGCCCGCCTCGCCCCTCAGGCAGCTCACGACATCATTCAGGTTCATGCCGATCACGTCTTTTCCGTCCACTTCGCAAATGATGTCCCCGGGCAACATACCCGCCTTGAAAGCGGGGGAGTCCGGATAGGGCTTTACGATGGTGATCTCGCCGGTCTTGATGTTCTGCGATACCAGCGCTCCGATCCCGCAGTAGGTCCCGGAGTTCTCCTCCACCATCCTCGCGTATTCTTCTTCGTTATAATACTCTGCGTAAGGGTCCCCGAGGCTTCTCGCGAGCCCTTCGAGCATCCCTTCCTCGAGTGTCTTCCTGTCGACGTCCTTGTAGTAGAAACCGTCGATCAGCGAGTACATCATCGCGACCTTTTTGTTGAACTCATCCGAGGTCACCGTACCTGTGGCGTTCTCAGGTGTCTCATTTGCCACGACGGGAGGCTGTACGTTCTCAGTTGTCGCGTGTTTCGCACCCGAAGGGTACATCCTCGCGTAGTTCATCGCGCCGAACACGACCACGCATATCAGCAGTGTGCTCAGGGCGCCCGCGAGCATGCCGTTTAGGAATCTTCTGTCCATATCATCCACCATATTGTTTCTTTCTCTTTCTCCGGAGAGCCTTCCCCGGGGTCTCGCGCCTCCGCTCTTTTAGCTGTAAGGCATATAGGGGGCGGGATCAACGTAGTCACCGTTTATCTGTACCCCGAAATGAAGGTGCGGAGCGGTCGAAACTCCCGTCGAGCCGACGAGTCCGAGCGTCGTTCCCTGTTTCACGTAATCACCGTCATTTGCAAGTATCTTCGACATATGGCAATAGGTCGTGCAGAACCCGTTGCCGTGATCGACCTTCACATAGTTTCCGGCCGAAGAGTTGTAAGTCGCCGCTATGACGCGACCCGCAAGCACCGATACGATGGGGGCTCCGAACTCGCCTCCTATGTCCCAGCCCTTGTGGAAGGTCGTCGCCCCGGGGAGGGGAGCCTTTCTCGGTCCAAACTTGGAGAAGGTCCTGTAGTCGCCCGGCAGAGGCCAGATGAACTTGTGCGGATCGGTCTCGTCCGTGAGAACTACATCGTCTATCGCGCTCGCGTCATATCCGCTCGTCGACGGAGGCCTCGTCTGGTCCTCCCTCGCGGCCTGCTCTTCGCGCTCTCTCTGCTTGCGCTCTTCCTCCTCGATGCGCAGCCGCTCCCTCTCCTTGATCTCCTCGATCTCCGACTCCTGATCGCTGATCTCGTCGATATAGGTGAAGAGCATCTCGTCGGTGATCCCGATCTTCTCGGTGAAGGACTCGATCTCCTTGTTCTTCGTGTCCATCAGGTCCTTGACGGTCTCCTGCTCGAACTGTCTGGTGTCGCGGAGCGAACCGAGCTCTATGAGCGATGCCTCAAGGTAGTTCTCCTTCTCTATGACCTTCTGCTTGGCCTCGTTGTACCTGTCAAGAAGGCTGTTGTCATACTCCGTGATGCGGTACATGTATTCGACCTGATTGAGTAT
>JAGDDC010000076.1 GCA_017958245.1 Lachnospiraceae bacterium | reverse complement strand
TCTCGTCGAGCGGGACCCCGTTCACGTAGATCGTACCGTCATAGTCGATCCTGACGGATTCGTAGGGCAGACCGATAATGCGCTTTATATAGATATCGTCCGACTCCCTGCCGTGAGGGTGGAAGAAGATTATATCGTAGCGCTCGTAGTTCTCCGTGTAAGTGGTTATGAGCTCGCCAAGGAGCTGGTCTCCGTCCCTCAAAGTGTTCTCCATGGACGGCCCGCTCACAGGCACTCTGCCTATCACATACTTTGGTATGATGAATATCGCGACAAATGCGATGACCACGTATACGGATATCTCGATTATAAGAGAACGAAGCTTCCCCGGCTTCTTTTCTTCCGCCAAAGCTTCGTCCCGCTCTTTTTCGTCAGGTGTGAGATTCTTATTCTCCGAGGTCATATGATACTCCCGTGTCAGAGTTCTCCTCTTCTTCATCTTCGCTAAGTATCTTTACTTTTCCCTGGTAGATCTCGTCCACTGCTATGGACAGAGGCTTGTTGCACTTGGGAGTGACAAGCGGAAGGGCTCCGTCGATCAGCTGTCTCGCGCGCTTTGCGGTCGCGATGACGATCGAATAGCGGCTGTTGACGATGGGATGCTCGCCCTGCTCAACGTCGCTGTTGACTGCCCTCATAAGATCTGTATATGACGGATGTAACATGATATTGACCCCCTTTAAAAAACTATCTTTCTATCAGTATGCTCTTTGGCGCGTGTCCCTCGGTGCCCGCAAGACCCACTCTGCTCATGATGGTCTCCGGCAGGAGCGCCGACAGTATGACCTGTCCGTTCTCCGCAAAGATCACCGACTTGCACTTTCTGCCGCAGGTGGCGTCGATGCAGTTTCCGTCGTCCTTCGCCCCCTGGACCATGCGCTTGATCGGCGCGGCCTCGGGCTTGATCACGCCCACGACCTTGGATGCGTTGACTATGTTTCCAAAGCCCACATTGATAAACTGATTCATAAAACCTTTCAGGCTGCGGGCACTGCCCTGCAGACTCTCTACTCTATGTTCTGGATCTGCTCCCTGACCTTCTCGATCTCGGTCTTCAGATCGATCGCCGTGTCGGATATCGAGAGATCGCTTGACTTTGAGAGGATGGTGTTGGCCTCGCGGTTCATTTCCTGCGCTATGAAGTCAAGCTTGCGCCCTACGTTGACCGCCTCCTGCAAAGTCTTTTTCATGTTGTTGACATGGGCCCTGAGCCTCACCGTCTCCTCGTCGACGCAGATCTTGTCGGCGAAGATCGTGATCTCCGTCGCAAGTATGCTCTCGTCGATCTTGGTGTCTCCGAGGAGCTCAGCCACCTTGTCGGTCAGCTTCTTGCGGTACTCTGCAACGACCTCGGGAGACCTCGCCTCGATGTGATCGACCATCTTCAAGATGTCGTCGAGCTTCTCGGTTATGTCGGCTCCGAGGTGAGCGCCCTCCTCGATCCTGGTCTCGACGAACTTCTTCGCCGCCTGCTCCACCGCGTCAAAGAGGTCACGCTTGAGTTCCTCCTCGTCCCCGCTCTCATCCTCTATGGTGAAGATGTCCGGGAAACGCGCGAGCGTCGAGGTGCGTATGTCGTTCTCAAGTCCGAACCGCTTGCTCATGGCTCCGAGGAGCTCGTAGTACTCTGCAGCCAGTTCCTCGTTGTATTTGAC
>JAGDDC010000075.1 GCA_017958245.1 Lachnospiraceae bacterium | reverse complement strand
GGCTACCGCCTGGGATCCACGATTATATCGCAGTTTTCGTCCGAAGCGTCCGTCGCGTCCGTATCATTTCTCTGCAAATGAGCCTGAAGCTTGTTCAATATGCTTATGATATCGGGGTCGAAGACCTTGCCCGACAGCGAGTTCATGAGCTCCATCGCGCGCTCGTGCGAATATGCGGACTTGTAGCATCTGCCCGAGACCAGCGCGTCATACACATCCGCTACCGCGAGTATCCTTGCGGCGAGCGGTATCTTCTCCCCCGCTCTCTTCCCGGGGAAGCCCGTTCCGTCCCACCTCTCGTGGTGGTTCTCGGCTATGTCTATCGCCATCTCGAGGAACTCGTTGTTCTCGTTGTCCGCGAAGATCTCCCTCAGCGTGTCGGCGCCTATCGTCGTGTGCTTCTCCATCTCCTTCTTCTCCTCGTCATCGAGGGGACCGGGCTTCAGGAGCAGCCTGTCCGGCATAGCCGACTTTCCTATATCGTGGAGCTGGCTTGCGAGCTCTATTGTCTCGACAAACTCGGGCGATATCTTCTTTTCATATTTTCTGGTGAGCTGAAGGCCTAATGCGAGCAGCCTGCAGTTCTTCGAGACATTTGCGATGTGCCTTCCGCTCGCATCCTCTCTCGCGTCCGCAAGCTTCGCAAGCGCGAAGACTATGTTCTTGCGCTCTCTCGCGATCTTGTAGAACTGCTGGTTCACCATGGAGTAGAGCTTTCGGTTGTGCTGCTTCGCTTCCTCCCTGTATTTGTAGAGCTTGAGGTGCGTGCCGATCCTGACCAAGACCTCCGCCCTCTCAAAAGGCTTCGATATGAAGTCGACCGCCCCGCACTCAAAACCCTTGACACGGTCCTTCGCGGAGTTGAGCGCAGAGATGAAGATCACGGGTATGTCCCTCGTGGTCACGCTCTCCTTGAGCTTCGCGCAGTATTCGTAGCCGCTCACCTCAGGCATGGTGACATCGAGCAGTATGAGCGTGGGAAGCGCCGCCGCGATCGCCTGGTCCGCGTGGCGCACGTTCGACACGGGTCTCGGGGTATAGCCCGCCTCCCTGATGATCTCGGCGAGCACCAGGAGATTCGATGTGACGTCATCTATGATGAGTATGTTGGGTCTGCTCCCCGTCTGATCCATGCAAATGCTCCTTTCAACCGCAACTACCGGCAGATCCTGCCCCTTACCTCATAGGAAGGCCCTGCTCACGCATAGTTCTCAGATCCTGCCCCTTATCTCATTTGCAGGTTCTGCTCACGCGTCCTCCTCGAGTCTGCCCTTTAACTCATCGGCAAGCTCGATCGCCCTGTCATGCTCTTCCTTGCGCACCGACAGGAGCAGCTTGAAGGCGAGATCCTTGATCTCCTTCCCGCTTTCTGTGAGGATGTTCTTCAGTTCACCCGCGAGCTCCTCCGCCTTCGTCCAGGCCTGGAGTTCCGCGCAAATGACCAGCCTCTCCATGAGATCCTGCGCCATGTGGTAGGTCTCGTCAGCCTCGCTGTCCTCGTCGAGGCTCCCGGTGTTTATGTAATACCCTTGTTTCTGCTTCTTCTCGTCGTCATCCGACTCCTCGATGGTCCGGTCGATCCTCGCCACCTTCTTGTCGAAGACAACCCTTCCCTCGGGGAAATTCTTCCGTCCCGCGCCCGCGGCGCTCTTTTTGAACCTGACTGAGAAGGAGAACGTGCTGCCCTTGCCCTTCTCGCTGTCCACGGTGATGGTCCCTCCCATCAGCTCCACGAGCTGCTTGCATATCGACAGTCCAAGACCGGTCCCGCCGAACCTTCTCGTGATCGAGCCGTCGACCTGTGAGAAGCTCTTGAACAGCTTGTCCTTCTCCTGGTCGGATATGCCGATGCCCGTATCCATTACCATAAAGAAGAGTTCGACTTCGCTGTCGTTCTCGAAGGTATTCGCGACCTCGAGGCCTATCTGCCCCTGAGATGTGAATTTACAGGCATTTTAGAAAAGGTTGTTCAGGACCTGACCAAGCCTCAGTTCGTCTCCCACGAGGTTTGTTGGCACGCTCTTGCCCACATCTACCACGAGCTTGAGCCCCTTCTGGTTGATCTTCACCGCGTTCATTACGAGCAGGTCGTCGAGGAACTTCTTGAAATTGAACTCCCTGTATTCTATAGAAAGCTTGCCCGCCTCCATCTTGGAGAAGTCAAGTATATCGTTGATGATCTTGGTCATGTCGTCGCAGCATTTGAGGATGATCGACAGCGTATCCTCCTGCTCGCGGGTGAGCTCGGTGTCGAAGAGCCCCTCCGTCATGCCTTTTATGCCGTTTATGGGCGTGCGGAGCTCGTGCGTGATGTTCGCCGTGAACTCCGTCTTCATCTTCGTGGCCTCTTTCACTTCCTCCATGGCCTTCAGGTGATTGCGGACCGCATCGCTCCTCTCGGTGTCATTCAGCGCAAATGCCGCCCCCAGCCTCTTCTCGTCCTTGTAGAGCCAAGTGATGAAGAGCTTGACCGAGAAACAGGTCTGGTTTGTCCTGTACGCAAATGTGAGCTTGTTCTGTTCAGACTGCTCCCAGTACACGCGCGAAGCGTTCTTGAACACGGTGAGTGGAAAGACGGAGGTTATGTCGTAGCCGATCAGCTCGCCGCCGCCCGCAAGCTCTGTCCTGGCGGTATCATTTGCCTCAACGATAGCACCGCCCTCATCAAAGAGTATGACAAGCTCCTGGCTCTGCTCAAATATTCTCTTGTAAAGGTCAGGGTATATGTCAGAAAAACCCGCCATACTTCGTCCTCCGGTGTCTGGATTGACTACATCTGTGTCCAATGTCATCATACTTTTTTGGGATTGTTTTGTCAATTTATCGGGCGATTTCCGAGCGATACATAAAACGTCAATACTCTCAACTTAACATGAAGATAGAATTTCACTTTTTCATGCATGGTGTAAAAATCTACATAATTTTCGTTTTCATGTTGACAATCTCGAGGGTCTCATTGTATAATGTGAATTAGGAAAGATTTGATATCGTGAATTTTTCATTTTGCAATCATATCTAAAGGTGTTATGTAGGAGGTTGAACATGAATTTTAACGTAAGACTTAAGCAGCTTAGACAGAAGCATAAACTCACACAGAGTGAGCTCGCGGACATCCTCGGTCTCAAGCCCACCGCTATCTCGAACTATGAATCAAAGCGCAACGAGCCTTCGTTCGACAAACTCATAGCTCTTTCGAAGTATTTTGATGTATCCTGTGATTATCTGCTCGGTGTTTCGGACGCTTACCTTCCGATCGTCGGCGAGGTCCTTGACAAGGAGATCGTGGAGTTCTTCAATCTCTACCAGCAGCTGAACGCGGAGGGTTCCGCAGAGGTGAGGAACTACGTGAACTACCTCATCTACAAGCAGGAAAACGGCAAATAAGACTGAACAGCAGAGAACCCGTCGCATATACGCGGCGGGTTCTTTTTTTCTTCTACTTACTCTTTATACTCTCTTGCCTTTAGCTCTCTTGGTTTTAACTCTGTTACTTCAGGCGCAGGTCATCTTCCGCAGCAGAATTTGTACTTCTTTCCGCTTCCGCAAGGACAGGGATCGTTGCGTCCCACCTTCTTCTCGGTCCTCACTACTGTGCCCGATCTCTTCTGCGCTGTATAGAGTTCTTTGCGTTTCTCAGCCGTCAGTATGTCGTCCCACTGGGGAAGCTCATAGAGCCAGTCTGCTTTTGCAGCGACCATGTTGTAGTAGAGCTTTTCTTTGTCGAATGAGAGGGAGACTTCTGTCTCTTCCGTCATCTCCTCTATGGGATTCTTCTCTTTGAGGCTCTCGTTGATGCCGTCTAAGAATCCGGTCATGAGCAGGGGCTTGACTCCGTACTTTTCGGCGAGCTCTGCCACTGTTCCCTTCACTTCCGTGTCGGGATCCGCGAGAAGCTGCTCATATATCTCCTTCTCTTTCGCAAAATAGTTCGCCCAGAACATTTTGTCATTGTTTACGTCTCTCTGTGTCTCGTAGGCAAGTTTCCGCCAATCTTCAAGTAAACTCATATGTTTTCCTTTCATTTGCGGCCAAACTGCCGCATATCCAACCTTTTTGTTCTGCGCTACCGCCGCGCGGAAGCATCTTATCAGTTCTGTGCTCCGGCCGCGTTAAAGCCTCATACATTCGGTATTGTAAACTTCCTATCGCAGAATTGCAAGGATTTATTATAGCCTGTGCTTGCTCGCTTGTTCTTGAGTAGCTCCGCCCGGCCTATGTGTGTGATACGAGCGATCATGCGCAGCACTTAGGCTGTCGCGAGCCGAATAGGCTGGGCGAGTACGCACCGCAAGGCACGGTTTAAGCCGCGGAGACGCACGGAGCCGCCGTTATGAGGCGAAGCGAGAGCCTTAGTAGCGGAGCATCTAGCGAGTATTGCATGCATAGGTTGGGCGGAGCGGACTCTAGAAAACCACACCATCAACAGATCTAACAACCTTGTACATCATAAAGCAGAAGTGTTATAATAATTATGTATGTGCTTACACACGGTAGTCCTGTAGAAACATAAAAAGGTTGGTATAGATATGGATCTGTTTGGTTATATGAACGAGAAAGTGCGCGACAAGGAAGCGCCGCTTGCTTCGAGGCTCAGGCCACGGACCCTCGATGAGATCGTCGGGCAGACGCACATCATCGGCGAGGGAAGCCTGCTGTACCGGGCCGTAAAAGCGGACCGCCTCTCTTCCATCATATTGTACGGGCCGCCGGGGACCGGAAAGACCACGATCGCCAAAGTCATAGCCGGGGCGACGAGCGCCGAGTTCAAGCAGATCAACGCCACCCAGGCAGGCAAAAAAGACATGGAGGAGGCCGTTGAGGGAGCAAAAGAACTCCTCGGCGGGTACGGCCGCAAGACCATCCTCTTCATAGACGAGATACACCGCTTCAACAAAG
>JAGDDC010000011.1 GCA_017958245.1 Lachnospiraceae bacterium | reverse complement strand
GGCATAGTACAGGAAATGGGATTCCAGACCGATATCGAGATAGCACAGGAGACGCAAATGCTCCCCATCACCGAGATCGCGCGCACGGCGGGGATCGGAGAGGAGTACGACGAGCAGTACGGCAGATACACGGCAAAGATAGACCCGAAGATCCTTGGGACGAGCGGGAGGAAGAGCGGCAAGCTGATCCTCGTCATGGCGATCAACCCGACGCCCGCCGGAGAGGGCAAGACGACCACTACGATCGGACTCACGGACGCCCTGGCAAGGTCGGGCAAGAACGTCATCGCAGCGCTCAGAGAGCCTTCGCTCGGCCCGGTGTTCGGCGTAAAAGGCGGCGCGACGGGAGGCGGATATGCGCAGGTAGTGCCGATGGAGGACATCAACCTGCATTTTACGGGGGATTTCCATGCGATAGGAGCGGCAAACAACCTGCTCTGCGCGATGCTTGACAATCATATACACCAGGGGAACGCTCTGGGCATCGATCCGAGAAACATAACCATTAGGCGCTGCGTCGACATGAACGACAGGCAGCTTCGAAACGTAGTGGACGGTCTCGGCGTGAGGGCAGACGGCTTCGCAAGACAGGACGGGTTCGACATAACCGTTGCGAGCGAGGTGATGGCTGTCTTCTG
This sequence comes from Lachnospiraceae bacterium, assembly GCA_017958245.1. Next base: position 866 of record JAGDDC010000011.1, on the reverse strand, counting down.
CCTCGCGTCTGACATAAGCGATCTCAAGGTGAGGCTCGGCAGGATGATCGTGGGCTACACTTACGACAAGAAGCCCGTCACTGCGGCGGATCTCAAGGCGCAGGGGGCCATGGCAGCCCTGCTCGCGCAGGCACTCAAGCCAAATCTCGTTCAGACTCTCGAACATACGCCGGTATTCATACACGGAGGTCCATTTGCAAATATAGCTCACGGCTGTAATTCGGTGATAGCGACAAAGATGGCGATGAAGCTTGCCGACTATACGGTGACTGAGGCGGGCTTCGGCGCTGATCTCGGCGCGGAGAAGTTCCTTGACATAAAATGCAGGGTCGCGGGCCTGAAGCCCGACTGCGTCGTGGTGGTCGCGACCGCGAGAGCGCTCAAGTACAACGGCGGCGTGAAGAAGACGGAGACGGACAGGGAGAACAGGGAAGCGCTGAAGGCGGGCCTTGGGAATCTCTTAAAGCATGTGTCGAACATCACAAAGGTTTACAAACTGCCCTGCGTGGTCGCGGTGAACAGGTTCCCGACAGACACCGAGGCTGAGCTTGAGCTGATAGGTGAAGCCTGCAGGGGGCTTGGAGTTGAGAGTGTCGTATCGGAGGTCTGGGGCAGAGGAGGCGAAGGAGGCCTTGAGCTCGCGGACCGTGTGATAAAGCTCTGTGAGAGGGACAACAGTGAGTTTTCATACTCTTATGAGCTTGATGCTCCGATAGCGGACAAGATAAACAGCATAGTGACGAAGATATACGGTGGCGCAAAGACTGTGTTCACATCAGCTGCCGCAAACAGGATGAAGAGACTCGAGGAGCTGGGATTTGGCGGATCGCCCGTATGCATGGCAAAGACGCAGTATTCGCTTACGG
>JAGDDC010000010.1 GCA_017958245.1 Lachnospiraceae bacterium | reverse complement strand
TGGCTGACGGTCGAGTAGGCGAGCCTTTTCTTAAGCACCTTCTCGCGGTATGCCATCATCGATCCGAGGAACACGGTTACCAAAGCGAGTGTCATCCATGTGTACTGCACCCATGTGCCTCTCACAAAGTCAGCTCCGACGCAGTAGTACACGATCCTGATGATCGCTATGACACCGGACTTCGTGATGATGCCCGAGAGCACGGCACTCGCGGGAGCGGGAGCCTCGGGGTGCGCGGTGGGCAGCCATCCGTGGAGCGGGAACATGCCGGCCTTGCAGCCAAAACCTATGATGCACAGCAGCACCATGGTGAGGATGACTCCCTCATTTCCGGAAACAGCCGACATATTGAGATTGCCGCCTGCCACAAAGTCGAGAGAGTTCGTGTATCTGAAGAAGAAAAAGATGCCAAGCAGCGCGAGGAGCGCGCCTGCGATCGAGTAGTAGAGGTACTTGTAGCCCGCAGCCACCGCCTTCTCCTTGAGAGTGTGGATGACAAGAGGCAGCGAAACAAGCGTCATCATCTCATAGAAGAGGTAGAGTGATACGAGGTTTGAGGAGAAGTAGATGCCGCTTAAAGACCCCATGACGATCACGTAGAAGGCGAAGTACCTGAGCTTTTCCTTGTCGTGCTCCATGTAGCCGAAGGCGTAGATTCCTACAAACACCCAGACAAAGAGCATGAGCACCGCAAAATACTTCGAGAGCTCATCGCTCTTAAAGCCTATGCTCATGCCGTCCGCAATCTTTATCAGCGTGAAGTCGAGCTCGCCTGCGATCACGACCGCGAGGTTTGACAGCGACCCGATGATCAGTGATATCAGGACGTAGACTTTGAGCCTCCTCTCATCCTTTTTGAGCGCCGGCACAAGCCACATGGCAGCTCCCATCAAGACCGGCAGAAAAACCGGGAACAGAATCAAGAAATCCATAACATCCTCTCCTAAGAAAACAAAGATAATCCTTTCTCTATGATGTCCGTGATCAACCGGGATCTGAGTCCCAGATAGAAATTGGCGGCCACAAGCGCTATGACGGCTATGTAGTGAAGTATCCGAAGTCTCCCCGGGGCCTTGCCCTCCACCGTCAGTTCTCCTGCTCCGTCCTCTTCAGACGGCTCCGCAGCTTCCCCGGCATGTAAATCCCGCGCAACTTCCGCGCCCTTCTCCGGGCTCGTGCTGTAGAGCTTTGTGACCATCCTCAGGAAATACACGGCGTTCAGCGCGGTGCTCACCGCGAGGGCAAAGATGGCGAAATACATCCTGTACCCCTGTCCTATCGCCGCATTTGTGAAGAGGATCTTCGATATGAAGCCCGCAAGCAGCGGAAATCCCGTGATCGAGAGCGCTCCGACCGAGAAGGTCAGGGCCGAGAACCTGTACTTTCTTCCGAGGCAGTCAAGCTGCGCAAGTTTCTTTGCTCCCGCTCTCTCGGTGAAATCAGCCGATGAGATGAAGAGCAGCGCCTTTGTCACGCCGTGCGCCAGGATGTGGAAGACAGCGGCTGCAAGTCCTTCCACTGTCCCAAGTCCTATGCCCATGTATATGTACCCGATCTGAGCGACCGAAGAATAAGCTATGATCTTGCGTACGTTCCTCTCCCTGATCGCCATGACGGAACCCATGATGATCCCGACGATCCCGAAGAAGAACACAACGTTGAGCACCTTGCTCGCCACTACCGTGTCGAACCCGAACACCCTCAGGTATATCTTTATCAGCAGGAATATGTAGCCCTTTGAGACTATGCTCGAGAGTATCGCGCTCGATGCGACATTTGAATAGCCGTAGGCGTCCGGGATCCACAGATGGAAGGGATAGAGCCCCGACTTGATCGAGATTCCGACAGTCATGAGTCCTATCACGACGGTGAGTGCGACGTTGTAATCTCCCGAGGAGACGAGCCCCGCAACGCTCGTCTGTATGTTTGACATGAGCAAATGACCCGTGATCGAGTAAGTCATGACAACGCCCATCAGGAAGAGCCCCGATCCAAGGAGGCTGACAGTCATGTATCTCACGGCCGTCACCTTGCTCCTGCCGTCGCGCCTGATCATGATCAGGCCGCAGCCCGCGATCGTGTTGATCTCTATGAACACGTACGCTGTGAAGAGGTCGTTGGTATATATCATCGCAAGGAGCGAGCTCATGACCAGATCGAGGAGCACGCAGTAGAGGTTGATCTTGCTCTCCTCGAGGTCTCTTAGCACGTCCTCAAGCCCGCCGAGCAGCGAAAAGATCCCGATGAAGCTCACGAAGATCGCCATGACGGCCTCGAGAGCGCCCGCCCTGATCTCGTTGCCCCAGGGCGCCGGGAAATGACCCATATAGTAGACGAAGCTCTGATCCTTGCCTCCCAGGTAGACGAGGAGCGCCACCGACATGGCAAAGACCGCGGTAAAGACGCCGAGCGTCACTTTTCTCGCTATCTTCCCCGGAAGCACCGGGGCCGCGATCGCCGCGATCATGCACAACATGATGGAAAAGAAGGGGAAGTTCATGATAAAGTCCATCAGCTCTCATCCTCCTTTTCAACGAGCATCAGGATGTGGTCGATGTTCATAGAGTGGTACTTTCTGTACATCCTGATGGTGAGCGAAAGGAGCAGCGCCGTCACGCTGACGGAGACAACGATCCCCGTGAGCACAAGACCGCTGGGCACGGGATTGATGTAATCCTGCGCGGAGGCTGTGCCCGAGGAGAGGATAGGCGCCTTTCTGCCGGTTATAAAACCCTGGACCGTGAGAAGCAGGTAGATCGCGGTATCCATGATGTTCAACCCTATGATCTTTTTTATCATGTTCTTATGGAGCAGCAGCGTGAGGAACCCTATGGTAAAAAGCGTGACTGCCACTATATCATCGATATGAGAGAGAATAGTTTCAAACATGTCAGACTCCAGGTTTTTTGTTTGTCATATCTTTCCTCGTCTCACCAGAGCGAAGAAAGAGTACATGGTGCATGCGACAACCATGCCGACACAAATGTTCAGTATGAGTATCAGGCCGCTGCTCAAGATCGCGCCGGGCGTGCCGAGCGGTATGCCCGATTCCAGATGGTTGGCTCCGGTAAAGAACGAGTAGCTCTTTGCGAGGCCGTACACGAGCAGGGCACCGAAGGTGATCCATTTGACGGTTTTTGCGTTCAGGAACTTCTCCGTCTTCTCAAAGCCAAAGGCGTTCAGATAGAGTATGAGTCCCGCGCCCATGATCGAACCGCCTGAGAACCCTCCTCCGGGTGAGATATGGCCGTTTAGGATCACGTATATCCCGTACACCAGTATGACGGGCACAAGGAACATCGCAGTCTTCTGTATGATCTTGTCGTGCTTAGGCTCGTAGCTTTCGTCGTTTTCACTCTCGCCCTCTCTGTCCCGCCTGCTGTCGATCCTGAGCATGATCAGCACACAGACTGTCGCGACAAAGAGCACACAGGATTCGCCGAAGGTGTCGAACGCCCTGTAGTCGAGGATCATCCCGGCAACCATGTTCACGGCCCCGGTCTCCTCAAGCCCAGACTCGATATAGCGCGCGGAGACCTCGTTGTTCTCAGGGTTTGCGGCGTTCCCGACGGGCGGGAGCGTCATCGTCACCGAGACGAGCGCAGTCAGCAAAAAGACGCCCACAAGCACGCTGAAGGCGACGAACAACCCCCTCAGGGCCTTGTGGTGCCTGAGTTTCACCTCTTCATCTATTCTTTTTTCTTCAAGATCATTTGGTGTAATCATACAGGTTTTTCTCCGTATCTATCCTGTTGATCTTCTTCAGAGTCGCAAAAAAGAGTATCCCCGTGACTCCTGCTCCGACCGCGGCCTCGGTTATCGCGAGATCCGGTGACTCCATGATGGCCCAGATCACGGCCATGACCGAACTGTACGCCGAAAAGATGATGATCGAGGCAAGCAGGCTTCTGGTGAAGCTCGCCGCCACGGCGCACACGATCAGAAAGAGATATAAGATCAGTTTAAAGACTTCCATGGTCATCCTTTCATATCACACGCAAACTCCTCACCGGGCAGAGTCGGGCCCTGCATCCTTCGTGTTCGCTGCGTGTCATTTGCGCTCGGGCGCGTCGTAAAACTCACCGAACGTATCCACCGTCACCTTCTTCATGACCTGGGGCTTCAAGGGCCTGTCGTCGAAGTCGGTCCTTGTCTTTGCTATCGCGTCGACTTTGTCCATCCCCTCGATCACCTTGCCAAATGCGGCATAGTCCCCGTCAAGATGCGGAGAGTCCTTGTGCATGATAAAAAACTGCGAGCCCGCGGAATCGGGGTTCATGGCTCTCGCCATCGAGAGCACGCCCGCCGTGTGCTTCAAGTTGTTGTCAAAACCGTTCGAGGAGAACTCTCCTCTTATCTCGTAGCCGGGGCCGCCCATCCCGTTGCCGTTCGGGCAACCGCCCTGGATCATGAAGCCCTCGATAACCCTGTGGAAGATAAGGCCGTCGTAGAAGCCGTCCTATATGAGGGAGATAAAGTTTCTGACCGTGTTCGGTGCTATATCCGGATAGAGCTCCGCCT
>JAGDDC010000074.1 GCA_017958245.1 Lachnospiraceae bacterium | reverse complement strand
CGGATTATAACCGCAAGGCTCTGCTTGGTGATATTGCCGTACTCCATCGAGAGCTGCTGCGAGTTCTCTCCGATATACTGAAGCATTGCCTTTAAGTCTTTGGTATCGATAAGGAGCATTCCCTGATCGTCTGCGATCTTGAATGCTATGGTAAGAAGGTCTGTCTGTACTTCGGTAAGGCCAAGTATCCTTGCAAGAAGAATGGGGCCCATCTCGGTGATCGTGGTGCGAAGCGGCATGCCCTTCTCTCCGTACAGATCCCAGAAGTTGCAGGGGAACGATTTGAACCTGAAGCCGTGCTGCAAGAGGCCGTATTTCTCAGCTCTGTCGGAGGCTGTGGTGCCCTCGGCGCCCGGTTTGCACATGCCCGCGAGATCGCCCTTGACGTCCGCGAGAAAGACGGGTACTCCCATACTACTGAAGGACTCTGCCATGACCTTGAGGGTGATGGTCTTTCCGGTGCCTGTGGCTCCGGCTATCAGGCCGTGCCTGTTTGCCATCTTCGGACAGATATATATGTTCTTCTCGCCTGCTTTTCCTATCAAAATCCCTTCTTCAGTCCTCATACGGATCCTTTCCGCGGGAGATACGGGCTCCCTGCATGGTTTTTCTTAAATTATATATGATGAACACTGCCTTTTCAATCGCGGCCTTTTTGACCGCGGAAAGGGGGACTCACGCAAAAAAACCGGAGCCTTGCTCCGGTCCGAAAGCAGATGACGGGAATCGAACCCGCCTCTCAAGCTTGGGAAGCTTGCATACTACCGATGTACTACATCTGCGTGGTCTTACCCTAGTATGATAATTCATTTGAGGTAATAAATCAAGAAGAATTTGCCATGGCGATTCTTGTTTTTGGGCTCTGTCTGTGTTAAAATCCAACTAGCCCTCGGGGGCTTTTTCGGGGTGGAGCTTTGCTCAAAAAAAGGGGAGATGGCTTTGAAAAAGGAGATCTTGAAGATATTCAAAAAGAACATAGAACTGCTCGCGCTTGTCGACAAGGCCGTGGTGTACTTCAGGGAGGGACGCTATGACCTTGCCCTTGATATGCTCGCGAACATGGGAGACGGCATCACCGCCCTTGCGGAGAGGATCTACGGCGACAGGGAGTATTTTGCAAATGTCTCTACGGACTCCGTTGCCGAGATGATCGAGGGCATACTTGCCGCGCGCCGTGACAGGGACTACGTTCTGCTCGCAGACCTCTTGGATGTACAGCTCGGGAGCTTCATTTGCAACGTTCAGGAGCTCATCATGAAGCAGGAGGACTACTTTGCCTTTGACGAGAAGAGGTACTCACAGGCTATCTTAAAGCTCGATTCGAAGCTCGCCGAATCGCTCACCTCCGTGTGCGGTTTTGAAGCGGACGACGACGAGAAGGAGAGGCTGAGGGTCAACCACAGCGCGCTGCTCAAGGATTCGCTCGATCCCGCAAGGCTTCTCGAACAGGGCTATGCCGTGGAGCTCACTTCGTCGGGTTTCATGACGCTCGCAGCGTCCGATCCCGAGGGGAAGAAGCTCTATCTTCACTCGAACGGTCACGTGACACTCGAATCCTTCCTTCTCGCAAAGAGATGGTTCACGGAGGGCGCGGGGGTCTACATCATATACGGTCTGGGCATGGGCTACCATCTTTCGGAGCTCGTAAAGCTCTCGCCCCAGTCCGAGTTCATAGTCTTTGAGAGCGACATCAACATCATGAAGCTTTTCTGCGCTTTCTCGGGAGAGGAGGAGCTGCTCGGAAAGGACAACGTGAGCTTCGTCTACGATCCCGAGTTTGTCTTCCTTGACAGGGAGCTCTCGAGGTTCACGGGCACCGAGAAGTTCTGCATACATTTTCCGTCGTTTAAGAGGATATCAAACTCTGACGCAAAGAAGCTCATGTCCATCTACATCCCCTGGTACAACAAGGTAAAGGAGCTGTAACGCGAGACCTTTGACTCTGAGGGAGACAAAAGAAAGGACGGACCATGGTTGTTTTTTGCTTATGCCTTGTGGCTGCGATATTTGCGGGGGGACAGCTGCTGAGAAGCCATATAGAAAAGAACCGCGACGGCGCGCAGAAGGCAGAAAGCCCTGCTGAGACCGGTGCGCAGAAGGTTGAGAGCCCTGCAGAGCCCGGCGCGCAGAAGGCTGAGCCCTCCTCGAAGTCCGGATTCATCATGCGGAGGTATTCGCGCAACAGCGGCGCGGTCATGAACCTTGCCGAGAAGCACGCAAAGCTCGTGACAGGCTTTGCGGTCGCAGTTTTCCTGATGGTCGTCGTCTGGTTTTGCATCCTCATACCGAAGAAAGGCATGAGGCTCATGAAGACAGGGATCGCCGTGATGCTCGGCGGTGCGCTCGGCAACATCTATGAGCGCGTTCGAAAGGGCTATGTGACGGATTATTTCAGTTTCTGTTTCTTAAAGAAGATCATTTTCAACATAAACGATATGTTCATCATTGCAGGTTCACTGCTCACGCTCGCGGGGCTTTGACAGAACAGGAGGTGCTTATGTACACAGTTACGCTCGACAAGATCATCGAGAAGCTGAAGATGGAGAACATGACTCCCGGGGTCGACGTCTCCAAGGTGATCATCACCAAGCCCGACGTGAACAGGCCGGCAGTCCAGCTCGCAGGCTTCATGGCGGACTTCGACAAGGACAGGATCCAGGTCATAGGAAACGTAGAGCACTCTTACCTGCGCTCGGAGCCCGACGGTGAGGAGCGCATGATCAATTTCATAACCAATTCCGGGGCTCCGTGCATCGTCTACTGCAGGAACTACGAGGCGAGCGGGAATATAGTGGAAGCCGCAACGAAGGCGGGAGTTCCGCTGCTTAAGACCTCCAAGACGACATCATCCTTCATGGCCGAGGTCATAAGGTGGCTCAACGTTGAGCTTGCGCCCAGGATGACGGTTCACGGTGTGCTCGTTGACGTCTACGGCGAGGGCATACTGATCACGGGCGAGAGCGGCATAGGAAAGAGCGAGGCTGCCCTCGAACTCATAAAGAGAGGCCACAGACTCGTGAGCGACGACGTCGTGGAGATCAAGAAGGTGAGCGACGATACGCTCATAGGCACGTCTCCCGAGGTGACGAGGCATTTCATAGAGCTGAGAGGCATAGGCATCATAGACGTGAAGACCCTGTTCGGCGTTGAGAGCGTCAAGAACACTCAGGCCATAGACCTCGTGATCAACCTCGAGGAGTGGGACGGCGAGAAGGAATACGACAGGATGGGGCTTGAGGAGACCTACACGGACTATCTTGGCAACAAGGTCGTGTGCCACAACATACCCATAAGGCCCGGCAGAAACCTCGCGATCATCTGCGAGGCGGCCGCAGTCAACTGCAGACAGAAGAAGATGGGTTACAACGCGGCTCAGACGCTCTACCAGAGAGCGCTTGAAAACTCGGGGCTGAATTTCTAGGCTTTAAGACACACTATATAGAGAGAGGCACAAGAGATGGACAGTTTTTGTTTCGGAGTAGACGTCGGAGGGACCACGGTCAAGATCGGTCTCTTTGACAGGGACGGCAAGCTTTTGGACAAATGGGAGATCCCCACGGATCTTAGCGACAGCGGGAAGAACATACTCCCCGACATAGCGGAGTCGCTCCTTAAAAAGATGGACGAGAAGGGTATCACAAAGGAAGCGGTCTTCGGCGTGGGCATAGGAGTCCCCGGACCCGTGACGCCCGACGGCACGGTCGTGAAGGGCACGAACCTCGGATGGGGCGTGTTCAACGTGAAGGAAGCCCTGCATGACCTCACCGGCATAGAGTGTTTCGCCACGAACGACGCAAATGCGGCCGCTCTGGGTGAGATGCGCATGGGAGGTGGAAAGGGCCTCTCAAGCGGAGTGTTCATAACACTCGGAACAGGCGTCGGCGGCGGGATCATAGTAGATGGCAAGGTCCGCAACGGAGCCAGAGGAGGCTGCGGGGAGATCGGACATATATGCGTGAACCCCGACGAGACCGAGATCTGCGGCTGCGGAGGACACGGACATCTCGAGCAGTACGCCTCGGCGACGGGACTTGTGAGGCTCGCCGTAAAGAGGCTTGAGGAGAGCGACGAGGAGACCTCACTCAGGGGCTACGAGAAGCTCACTGCCAAGGACGTGTTCGACGAGGCAAAGAAGGGCGACAAGGTCGCCGACGAGCTGGTGGAGACCATGTGCAGGTATCTGGGCATGGCACTCTCGGGAGTCGGCGCAGCGCTCGACCCCGACGGCTACGTGATAGGCGGCGGCGTGAGCCGCGCGGGCACCATCATAACGGACAGGGTGAAGAAGTATCTCGACAACCACATAGGGGTTTTGAGAGGGCGTGACGTGATGCTCGCAACTCTCGGAAACGACGCCGGGATCTGCGGCGCAGCGGCGCTCTGCCTCTTCGATCTGCAGGGGAGATAGGGTTTCGCTTTCGTTGTGCATTTCCCACAATCAAAGATCGAGTTTCCACACTTATTTGTTTATATAAACAAAAAAAGT
>JAGDDC010000073.1 GCA_017958245.1 Lachnospiraceae bacterium | reverse complement strand
CGGACAGGAAGATGGCGGAGAGCATCCTTCCAGTGCTCTCTCATCCTGCAACATGTTGGAAGTCAAGCGGGCCATGCAGTTCTTCGGTTCGTCGAGCCCCTCTTACCTCCTCATGGAATCTCTCGACCTTGCAAATGCTTATCTTGACAGGGGATACAGAGAAATACTCGCGGAGTTCTGCAAGTCGGTCGACCGGCTCAAGTCGCAGATCGAGGACATGGGGTGGAGACAGATCTCCATGGAACCCTTAAAGATCACGATAAAGATTGGGGATATGTGTGGAACAGAGCTCTCCGATGCCTCCTCCAAGTCTCCCAACCCCTCAAGTCTCGTGAAGATGAGCGGGACCGAGCTCGCAGGCGAACTTAGAGCTCACGGGATAGAATGCGAGTACGCTGACAGCGAGCACGTCGTGTTGATGTTCACCCCATCGAACGGGACGGAAGTGTATGAGAAGGTGAGAACTGCGCTTCAGGACATAGCCTGCAGTTATCGCAGAGACTTGACAGCGCAGAACATAAAGAAAAGCTTGCGGACGGATTGCTCACGACCTCACGAAACCTGCCCTCTTCCCCACCCCGAGAAGCGCATGAGCATCCGCGAGGCCTGTATGGCACCTTACGAGAGAGTGTCTGCGACAGAGGCTGTAGGACGTGTGTGCGCAAGATTTGCAGTGAAATGCCCTCCTGCAGTGCCGCGGATCATGCCCGGTGAAGTGATCGCCGAAGGGATGATAGGAGACGGAGATATCGAGGTAGTAAGATAATAAGGGAAGCACCGACTGATGCTTCCCTTATCTTATGTGTTCATATTGCTATGCGGTTAAAGGCCCGGTTTATTTCATGACGTCTTTGATCAACTGCTCAAGTGACGATTCGCTGAGCGAGCCGGAGTCGTGGTATATGATCTTCCCATCCTTCGTGATCGCGATCGTCATGGGGATGTAGCCGTTGCCGTAAGTCTGGTTTGCGCTGTAGTCAAAGTCGTAGTATACGGGGAAGGTGTAGCCCCGGTCTTTCAAGAACTGAATGACATAATCCATGCTGCCCTCGTCCTCGCAGTTGACCATCATGAACTTAACCTTGTCACCGTACTTCTTGTAGTATTTCTCAAAATGAGGCATCTCGCCGACGCACGGTCCGCACCATGTGGCCCAGATGTTGACGATGATCGGACCGCCCGCAAAATCTGAGAGGTGAACAATCTTGCCGTTCTTGTCATATACATAAAAATCATCCGGAATGCCCGAATCGGGAAGCGTCTTTATCTTAACCACCTTTGATCTGGTCTGAACGACTTTCTTGCCCGCCTTCATGACATATGCTGCCACCTTGAACCTATAGGTCTTCCCCGGCTTTAAGCCGTTTACATCGCAGCCGATCGTATCTGCGCCTTCAAAGGTGTAGATCTTCTTGTACTTCTTTTTCTTGCTGTTGTATTTGTAGACAACGTAGCCGTCAGCGCCCGATACGAGCTCCCATTCGATGGTGACGCTCTTTGAGGTGACGTTGCTTATATCCGCCACCGGTGCGGGGAGCTTGCCCGCAGCCTTGCCCTCGGTGGGCTCCACGAGCATGATCAGCGCCAAGAAAGCGGCAATAGTGGAAATCAATACTTTAAGCAGTGTTTTCTTCATGATCTGATGGTCCTTTCTGTGATAAAATCAATACCTGTTCTCTATACTCTACGCTGTCTCGCGACCGCGATCGCATCTGAAACATGTTCTTCTTTTTTTACGTAATCGGCAAGATAAGGGATGCAGAACATAACCTTCCCATGTTCCGGGGACGCGATTATTCCGTGATCTATGAGGTATGCCCTCGATCTGCTCAGCTTGTTCGAAGACACACCCAGCTCCCGGGCAATGGCTCCGGTTTCGGCCAGGCGATCAGGGTCCAGGCATTCCGACATCTTTTCCAGGTATGTCCTCTCGCCTCGCGGCAATTCATCCAATAGGGGTTTTAGTGCGCGTTGCTCATACGCGAATAATGCATTTGCGATCGCGACCTGTGCTTCATCGTCCGTTACTCTGTGGGTTTTGCCCGAGAGATGCTCATTTGCGTGAAGAATGAGATGATAGCCAAGAAGCTGCATGATATATGGATGTCCGAAACAAGCCCGGTTCAGTTTTTCTATGATCGCCGAGCTGACGGTCAACCCCTTAATCTCTGAGAAGATCCCCGCAAATGAATCAGCCGCCTCGTCCCAGGTGAACAGCCCCAGCTCCTCATGTGTAGCCCTGCGCAGATAAGTACACCCCTCATGTCTTATCACTTCGGAGTAGGAATAAGGAAGGCCCGCAACAGCCAGCATGATATCATAGCCTTTTCTGGATGCCATTTGAAATGCGTTACAGATAGCAGACACATCCTCGATTGGCACCTTTTGGATCTCGTCGATCGTGACCAGAAGGCCTTTTTTCAGCTTTGAACAGGCCTCCAACAAAACCGGCTGCAGGTCGTCTCTGCCTATGTGGCGGGTCTTGGACACGGATGCGCCGCTTATGCTGCCTCCGACTCCGAGAACACTCACATTTGCCTGAGGGTTGACTGTCTTCGTCACCTCGTCGTAGCCGGCCAGGACGTTGATGATCTGCGAGATCGTATTCTCCGGGCCGAGATCGATGACTTTTCTCTTTCCGGCCGTCGCTCTGATAGAAAGCTGCTCCAAAAGCGCTGTTTTTCCGCTGCCACGGGTTCCTGTAATGAAGATCGCACGATCATCGCTTCCGGCATCGATCATTGCATGATCAAACAGACTCAGGATCCTCTCACGGCCGAAGAACACGCCGGGTTTTCCACCGAATATCGGCGAAAATGGATTAGAAAGCATTCTTTTTCCTCCGTCTTGTAACAGTCTGTCTTTTCTACATATTATACCGAAAATGATCAAAT
>JAGDDC010000072.1 GCA_017958245.1 Lachnospiraceae bacterium | reverse complement strand
GGGACATGGCAGCGGACGGCGAGGGTTTCTTCCAGATAAGGATGTATGACGGGAGCATCGCCTACACAAGAGACGGCGCGTTCAACATGTCGCTCGGCGGCGAGGGGCTCATGCTCTCGACAGCAGAGGGGTACGACGTTCTGGGCATAGACGGTGAGCCCATCACTTTTAGCGACGAGCTGGATCCCTCAAAGATCAAGATGGACGAGTACGGAAGGTTCATGTATCCCGACGATACCGATACCTACCAGCTCACGGGACAGCAGATCGCCATGGTGCAGTTCAACAACGCGGCGGGACTCGACAAGATCTCCGGATCGAACCTCAAGGCGACTCCGAACTCGGGAGAGCCGAGGCTTGAGAACGAGGATCCGGTGCTCCGCAAGACTAAGGTGCGCCAGGGTTATCTTGAGGCCTCCAACGTCCAGACGGTCGACGAGGTCGTAAACCTCATCGTAGCGCAGAGAGCGTACGAGATGAACTCGAAGGTCATCACAGCGTCGGACGAGATGCTCCAGCAGGCCAACAACCTGAGGTCTTAATGAAGGATCATTTGACGGGATCTGAGTTTGTCGGGAGGTGACTATGAGCATATCTATGGGAAACCCTTACGGGATGTCCGTCGGGGCTTACAATATGATGACAGGTGGGATAGAGAGCGAGACCGCAAAGAGTTCTTTGGATGTCAAGGCGGCGAAGCTTGAGGCGAGCCTCAAGGGAGATCTGTCGAAGGCGAGCGACGAAGAGCTCATGGAGGTGTGCAAGAGTTTCGAGAGCTATCTCGTCGAGCAGGTCATCAAAAACACCAAATCTGTCCTCGCACCCTCGGAGGAGGACGACAACCCCTATCTTTCACTGTTCGGCGACAGGCTCTACGAGTCCTACGCGCAGCAGATCACCGAGAGGGGTGAGATCGGCCTCGCTCAGCAGCTGTACGAGGCTATGAAGAGAGACTACAAGATTTAGCGGAGATTTTGATGGTTTGCGTTGAAGGTCAGATAGAACGGATCATATATCAAAACGAAGAGAATGGCTACAAGGTGTTCGAGCTGAACGAGAAGAAGAGCGAGAAGTCCGTCACCTGTGTCGGGTCATTCTCTTTTCTTTCTGAAGGGGAGTACGTGAGGCTCACGGGTGATATGGTCAACCACAGCCTCTACGGGAGCCAGCTTCAGGTGAAGACCTGCGAGTTCATAGAACCCACGGGGAGCGACGACATGGAGAGGTATCTCGCCTCGGGAGCCATAAAGGGCGTGGGGAAGGCCCTCGCAAAGAGGATAGTGAAGGAGTTCGGGGACGCCACCTTCGAGGTGATGGAGAAGAACCCCGAAGCGCTCTCCTCGGTGAAGGGCATCAGCCCGAGGATGGCCAGGGAGATCGGAGACCTCTTCGCCCAGAAAAAAGAGATGCGAAGCGCTATGGTCTTCCTCTCGCAGTACGGGATCACGCAGAACCTCGCGCTCAAGATCTACGCGAAATACGGGTCTGCCATGTACGAGGTGATGGAGAAGAACCCCTACCGCCTCGCGGAGGACATAGCGGGCGTCGGCTTCAAGACGGCGGACGCGGTGGCGGCGCGTGCAGGGATCGATCCCGCGAGTGAGTACCGCATAAGAGCAGGTGTCCTCTACACCCTCTCCCAGGCATCCGCAAATGGCCATACCTACCTTCCGGAGCCTGAGCTCATCGAGATGGCGGCTTCCCTCCTCGAAGTCGACCCCGGTCTCATAGGCAGGCAGCTTGACAGGCTGTCTATGGAGAAGAAGATCATCATAAAGGACGACGGGGACGAGAGGGCGGTATACAGCGCAATCCTCTACTACAGCGAGCTGGGCGTCGCGCGGATGCTCCATGACCTGAACATAAGCTACAGCCCCGACGAGACGAAGCTTGCGGACAAGATCTCCGCGATCGAGAAAAAAAGCGGCATAGTGCTTGACGATATGCAGAGAAAGGCCGTGTCCGAGGCCGTGAAGAACGGTCTCTTCGTGCTGACGGGAGGGCCGGGAACAGGAAAGACCACGACGATCAACGCCTTGATCAGGTTCTTTGAGTCGGAGGGCTTTGATATATTGCTGGCGGCACCGACAGGCAGGGCTGCAAAGCGCATGACCGAGACGACAGGCCACGAGGCGAGGACCATACACCGCCTGCTCGAGCTCTCGGGCAACATAGAAGAGGACAGGGCAGGGTATCATTTTGAGAGAGACGAGTCGAACCCTTTGGAGACCGACGTCGTGATCATAGACGAGATGTCGATGGTCGACATCAGCCTGATGCATGCCCTCCTAAAAGCCGTGAGCGTAGGCACGAGGCTGATACTCGTGGGAGATGAGAACCAGCTTCCCTCCGTAGGCGCAGGAAACGTCCTCTCGGACATCATAGCCTCTGGCTGCTTCAACGTGGTGAGGCTCGAGAAGATCTTCAGGCAGGCAGCTGAGAGCGACATAGTGGTGAACGCCCACCGCATAAACAACGGCGAGAGCATAGCGATGGACAACAAGAGCAAGGACTTCTTCTTTCTTGAGAGGGGGAACCTCACCGATATACTCGGGATCATCGTGATGCTCGTGAGGGACAAGATGCCGGGGTACGTCGGTGCGAAGCCCTTCGAGATCCAGGTGCTCACACCCATGCGAAAGGGAGAACTGGGCGTCGAGAACCTGAACCGCGTACTGCAGAAGTACCTCAATCCCCCCGACTCCCGCAAGTTTGAGAAGGAGTACCAGCAGACGGTCTTCAGGGAGGGAGACAAGGTCATGCAGATAAAGAACAACTACCAGCTCGAGTGGAACGTCATGAACAAGTACGGGATACCTGTGGAGAGCGGGCTGGGAGTGTTCAACGGAGACTGCGGTGTCATAAAGGCGATCAACGATTTCGCATCCACAGTCACGGTGGAGTATGACGAGGGACGGGTGGTCGATTATCCCTACTCGATGCTCGACGAGCTTGAGCTCGCCTACGCAGTCACCATACATAAGTCGCAGGGCAGCGAATACCCCGCAGTAGTCATACCGCTGCTTACGGGGCCGAAGATGCTCTTTACGAGAAACCTGCTCTACACCGCGGTCACGAGGGCAAAGTCCTGCGTGACGATAGTCGGCAAGAGCGATACCGTGAACTTCATGATCGGGAACGAGAGCGAGCAGAAGCGCTACAGCGGCCTGTGCAGGAGACTCGAGGAGATAAGTTAAATAGCAACAAATTATAATGATGATAAGGTCGTTGCTAAAAGGAAAGATAGAATATCAAGCTACATTTTTGCAAATAGGACTCTTCAAAAATAGTGCGTGCAAAACAACGTAATCTGAGGTATAATATCTTTATCCGACTAAAAAAGCCCGTGAACATTTCACGGTTTTAAGGAGTTTTTGATGACCTTTGGTCGATCTTTAGATCTGATTTTTCCTCGCAAATGCCCGGTCTGCGACGAAGTGAGGCCGTTTGGCGAAGAGCTCGTGT
>JAGDDC010000071.1 GCA_017958245.1 Lachnospiraceae bacterium | reverse complement strand
GGCGAGAAGCTCGAGCTTGAGGCTGAATTAAACCCTAAAAACAGTTCCGACAAGGATATCGAGTGGACCTCGGACAAGCCGGGCATCGCGACCGTCAAGGACGGCGTTGTCACGGGCGTTGCTCCCGGATACACGATCATCAAATGCATATCCGTCGACGGAGAATACATGGACTACTGTATGCTCACGGTCATCGAGCTGGTGTCCGACATAGTGTTCGACCCCGATTACGTTGAGGTCGGCGTGGGCAAGAAACTCACGCTGAACGTGCTGATATCGGGCGAGACGGCTTCGAACAAGACCCTCAAATGGTCTTCGAAGAACAAGAAGATATGTAAGGTTGACAAGAAGGGTATAATAAAGGGTGTGAAGGTCGGAAAGACCATCATCCGCGCGAGAGCAACGGACGGCAGCGGAGCTGTCGGAGAGTGCGAGGTCAGGGTCATCAGGGCTACGAAGAACCTTGAGACGGAGCCTTCGTTCATGCAGCTCGTCGAGGGTGAGAAGAAGAAGATCACCTACAAGATCACGCCAAAGAAGGCCACATACAAGGTACCGCTCTTTAAGTCGGACAACGAAGACATAGCCGTAGTCGACAAGAAGGGCAACGTGACCGGCCTCAAGGCGGGCAACTGTGTGGTGACCGCGACTTCAAAGGACAACCCGGCACTCACCGCAAAGACTGTCATCAAAGTCATAGCGCCTGTAAACGCTACGTCTGTCACATTTGCGGAGAGCGAAGTTGTCATGGTACCGGGCGAATCGAAGACCGTGCCTTACTCCATCGTGCCCAGCAACTTTACCGAAAGCTACACCTGGAGCAGCGACAACCCTGTCGTTGCGACGGTCAACGAAAACACCGGAAAGATCACCGCGAGATCTGTGGGAGCGGCGACCATCACACTCATGACGAAGTCAGGCAAGAGGGGAACAGTCAGAGTCTACGTGGTCGGACTGAGCAGGTCAAGCGTCACGCTGCATCAGTACGAATCGCTCAAGATCAAGCTTGAGATCGACGGAACCGGATCCGAGAACCTGACAGTCAGATGGGATACGGACAACCAGTCGATCGCGGAGATCGCGAACGGAAGAGTTACAGGCAAGGCACTCGGAACCACCAAGGTCTACGCGATAGTAAACGGAAGATGGCTCGAGTGCGTGGTAAAGGTAGTTCCAAACCTGAGGAACTGACATGGCCTGTATGTGAGGGAAGGAGATTCTAAAGGGGATATATGCTTTTTGGTTTACATGTAAAGAATTTTGCCATCATCGACGAGGCTGAGATCGAGTTCGGTGAAGGGCTCAATATCCTGACAGGTGAGACAGGAGCCGGTAAGTCTATACTTATCGGCTCCATCAGTGCTGCTTTGGGCGGCAGAACGTCGAAAGAAATAATCGGGAAAAACGGTGAGTTCGCGCTTGTCGAGCTCACTTTTGAGGCACCGCGAAAGGAAGTTTTAAACTCCATCGAACAGATGGGGTTTGCTCCCGAGGACGGTGTCTTTATCATATCAAGAAAGATTACCGATACGGGACGCAGCATCTTCCGTATCAACTCGGAGACCGCGACCGCTTCACAGATAAAGGAAGTCGCTATGCAGCTCATGAGCGTGCACGGACAGAGCGAGTACATGAACCTGCTCTCGCCCGCAAAACAGCTTGAGCTCGTGGATGACTACGACAGAGAGCACATAAAGCCCGCAAGGGATGCCGTGAAGGAGTCATTTGCGGCCCACAGGGCACTGAAAGAGGAGCTTGACGGCGCCCTGACAGACAGCGGTCAAAGAGAAAGACAGATGGACTATCTGAGGTTTGCCATAAGCGAGATAGAGAGCGCAAGGCTCACACCGAACGAGGACGAGGAGTTAAAAACCGAGTTTAAGCGCTTGTCAAATGCAAGGCTTATAGCGCAGACACTCTCGGAGACAGAGGCTCTGATCGGGGATGACGGGTGTTCCACCCTCATGGGAAAGGCGACAAAAAAGATGTCGTCGCTCGGCGGCATAGACGAGTCGATCGACTCCATAGTAGAAGCCATGTCCGAGGTCGAATCACTCCTGGCAGATCTAAACCGCGATATCTCGGATTACTTTGACAAGATAGAGGACAACGAAGCGCGGCTCACTGAGGTGAGCGACCGGATCGATCTGATCGACAGGTTAAAGAGCAAGTACGGCAGGACTATCGAAGAGATAGAAGAACGCGCAGAGTCTTTCAGGGACGAGCTTTCAAAGTACGAGGACTACGACGCCTATCTCGAAAGGCTAAAGAGCAATGAAGAAAAAGCTCTTGCCAAACTGAAGACAGACACGGAGGCGCTTTCCGCGCTTCGCGCAGCCTCCGCAAAGAAGCTCTCGGCTCTCATAAGAGAGGCCATGAAGGATCTTTGTTTCAATCAGAGCGATCTTGAGATCGGGCTTGATGAACTGGAAGACTTCACGGCAAACGGGCGGGAGAGCGCGCAGATAATGGTTTCCCTAAACGTCGGTGAGCCAAGACTCCCTCTCTCGAAGGTGGCATCGGGTGGTGAGCTCTCGAGGATCATGCTCGCGATCAAGTCTGT
>JAGDDC010000070.1 GCA_017958245.1 Lachnospiraceae bacterium | reverse complement strand
CGTCCCAGACGTGACTGTCCATGTCCGCGATCCTGTTGGACTTCTTCTGCCATATCCAAAGCATCTCGTCCGTACAGCTCTTGATGGGCGTCTTCCTGAGTGTGAGCGCCGGGAACTCCTTTGACAGATCATATCTGTTCACAACACCGAACTTCTTGATCGTATAGGCAAATGACCCGTCCTCCCACTTGGGTCTCACCTTCTCCCCCTTGGTGTCCGTGCCGTTTGCCAGGATGTCCTTGCACATATCCACAAAAACAGTGTCTGCGTAACTCATATCTTCTCTCCGTCCCGATGTCCTACAGTCCGAGCTTTCCGCTGATCTTGTCCACTATGCCCTTTAAGTACCCTTCTTCGAACGGTGTCTTCAAGCCGCAGTCGTGGAGCATATCCGTGTAGAACTCCTTCACGCCGATCTTGCAGAGCTTGAGGTAGGTAGCCCATGCGCCCTTGTAGTCCTCGTCCATGAGTGCCTTGAACTGGAAAGCAACCGACTGTGCGAGCGCGTAATCAATGTAGTAGAAAGGCATGGTGTAGATATGGTGCTGCCTCTGCCAGAGTCCTCCGTGGTTGTAGAACTCGTCATCGGCATAATCCATGTAAGGCCTGTATTCCTTCTCAAGCTTGAGCCATGCTGCCCTGCGCTCCTCGGGAGTCATATCGGGGTTGTTGTATACAACGTGCTGGAACTCGTCGACCATACAGCCGTAGGGGATGAAGGTCGCTGCGTCCTCGAGGTGCATTTCGAGGTACTTCTGCGTGTCCTCCTTGAAGAACATCTCCATCCAGGGCTCCGTGAAGAACTCCATCGACATGGAGTGAATCTCCGCGGTCTCCATCGTGAGGTCGAGCTGCTCGTTGATCTGCGTGAGCCTTCCGTCGAGATATCCCTGGAAAGCGTGTCCGCACTCGTGTGTGATCACGTCAACGTCCCCCGCCGTCGTGTTGAAGTTTGCGAAGACGAAGGGTGACTTGTACTCGGGCAGATAAGTCATGTAGCCGCCGGAGCGCTTGTCCATGCGGGGAACGACGTCAAACATCTCGTTGTCGTGCATGAAGCGGTAGAACTCGCTCGTCTCGGGCGAGAGCTCGTCGTACATTTTTCTGCCGAACGCCAATATCTCCTCGGGAGTGCCCTTGGGAGCGGGGTTGCTATCGGGGAAGAAAACTCCCTCATCGTAGAAATACATCTTGTCGAGGCCGAGTCTCTTTCTCCTCTTCTCGTGGAGCTTCGCCACGAAGGGAACCCACACTTCCTTGACCTGGTTGCGGAAGCGCGCTACCTTCTCCTCGTCGTAGTTGTTCCTCATCATGAGGTCGTAGCCCATGGGCACGAAGTTCTTGTGACCGAGGATCTGAGCCTGCTTCGTCCTGTTCTTCACGAGCAGATCGTAGATCTCGTCGAACTCGCCCTGGTTTGCCAGACAAAAGGCGTTCGTCTTTGCAAATGCTTCTTTTCTGACTTCACGATCCTTGTCGTTCTGGAATTTGCGCATCCCGGAGAAGTTGTACACCTCTCCCTGAAACTCGATCTTCGCCCCCGCGAGGAACTTCGAGTATCTGGATGTAAGAGCGTTCTCCTCCTGCTTTAAGGGCACGAGCTCGGGCTTGAAGGATCTCTCCTCGAGCTCCATGTTCTTGAAAGCCACCTTGCCGATCTTCTCCTCGAGATAATCCCTGTAAGCCGAGTGATAGAGCATCTTCTTGTACTCTACCCTGGTCTGCTGTACCTTCGGCATGATCTCGTCATAATAGTCGTTCTCAGCGTTGTAGAACTCCTCTTTCATGTTGATGTCATGTCTGATATGTGCGAGGACGCGCTTTGTGACAAAGTCGTTCTCAAGCTCATAATAGCGCTTGTGAACCTCAAACTGCTCCTCCCCTGACTGCGCCGCCTTGAAGTCCTCGATGATCTTTTTCATCTTCTCCTCAAAATCCTCAAGTTTCGCGCGTGTGTACGGCATGTCGTTAAACTTCATACTATATCCTCCCCAAAGAATCTGCCCTCGTCCGGGCCGAAATTGAAACATTGTTTCTCACGTATTGCCTATAGATAGAATTTTAACACATTTCATAAAACATGTAAAACACTTGTATACATTTTACAATCCGCGTATATAGTCGCAGGCAGCGATCGCCGCGACAGCCCCGTCTCCGCAGGCTGTGGTGACCTGTCTGAGCGTCTTTGTCCTGCAGTCTCCCGCGACAAAGATGTTTCCCCGCTTCGTCCTGCAGCTCTCATCCGATACAAAGTACCCCGCCCTGTCGCAGTCTGCGAGCTCCGTGAAAGCCGAGTTGTCGGGGACAAGTCCGACCGCGAGAAAGACTCCGTCGCATTCGACCTGCTTCTCCTCGCCGTTCTCCGTGTACGTCACGCCCTTTATCTCACCGTCTTCCGCCACATAGCCCGTGACCTTGGTCCCCGTGTAAGTCTCAACGTTGTCGTGGGTAAAGAGGCTGTCCATGAGCTTCTTGTCAGCCGTAAAATGATCGAGATCCTGAAGCATGACGAGCTTGTCGACTATATCCACGAGAAGGTTTGCCTCGACAAATGCCGAGTTTCCGCCACCGATCATACACACCGTGCGTTCTCTGTAGAAATCGCCGTCGCAGACCGCACAGAACGAGATCCCGTTCCCTATCAGGTCCTCCTCACCGGGAAGCCCGAGCAGTCTGTGTTTTGTGCCGGTCGCAAGTATGGCGGTCAGTCCTTCCACCGTGTCGCCTTCCTCTGTGAAGGCTGTCACCTTCTTGCCGTCGGTCTCCACCTTTGTGACCTTGCATAGCCTGACCTCGGCCCCCTGATCCATGACCTGGTCGAGGTACTTGTCTGCGAATTCATCGCCGCTGATCGACGCGAAGCCCGGTATGTTCTCAACCTTCGGGGAGTTTGTTATCTGACCGCCAAAGACGCTCTTCTCAAGCACTATGACCTTCTTGCCGTTCCTCAGTCCGTAAAGCGCCGCCGTAAGTCCCGCGGGTCCCCCGCCTACAACTATGATATCGTACATGTTCTGCTCCTTTCTCCCGGTATGTTCTTCTCGCGGACTTCTGCCGCGAGTTGAACGTTCGCTCCTCACACAAAAGAATCCCCCGCCCTGAAGAAGTTCTACAGGTGGGGGATATCTCCACTATGTCATGTCATACCTTTGCTGTCTCCATGCAGCCGTGTTTCTTCATCCACTCGACTGCTGCGGACTCCCCGACATATCTCGTCCCATCGGGATCGATGATCGTCGGTGTCTGTGTGATCTCGAGTTCTCTTGCCTTCTCGAGGTCCTTGCTCAAGTTAACTTCGATAAATCTGATACCTGCGATCTTGAATCTCTGCTCCGCTCCCTTACACTTCGGGCAATGATCTTTGACGTACATGGTAGGAACTACGTCCTCCGCAGCCACTCCGGGCTCCCCCTTGCCCTCTGAGACTGCCTTCTCGATCAGATCCGGATCTGCCTTCCCGGAGAGCTTTATCTCTGCGTTCGTCACATTGCTCCTGAAAGCCTCAAGGTCCACGGGCTCTGCAGTCTTCATGCGGTCCCAGCTCGATTTCGAGATGTCGTATGTCGTTCTGTTCCTGAACTCCTGGGACTTGCCGGCGTTCCAGTTCTGAACGGGTCTGTAGTATCCTGTTATACGGCTGTATACCTCGACAGGCTCACCGCAAACGGGGCACTTGGATGCGTTGCCCGCTATATAGCCGTGGTCCTTACATATCGAGTACGTAGGCGAGAGCGTGTAGTAAGGAAGCTGGTAGTTCTCAGCTATAGTCCTCACAAGCTTTGCGGCAGCCTTCCAGTCGGGAAGCTTCTCACCGAGGAACGCGTGGAACACGGTACCCGAGGTGTAAAGAGTCTGAAGCTTGTCCTGGATGTCGAGCGCTGCGAAGATGTCCTCCGAGAACTCGACCGGAAGGTGCGAGCTGTTCGTATAGTAAGGAGTGTCTCCTCTCGTGCCCGCTGTCTTGATGTCGGGCCACTGCTTCCTGTCGTGCTTTGCAAGCCTGTAGCTCGTGCTCTCTGCAGGTGTAGCCTCAAGGTTGTAGAGGTCTCCGTACATCTCCTGATAATCGGAAAGTCTCTCTCTCATGTGGTTGAGCACCTTGACGGTGAAAGCCTGCGTCTCGGGGGACGTGAGGTCTTTGCCGATCCAGCACGCGTTGAGTCCCACTTCGTTCATACCCACGAGACCGATCGTCGAGAAATGGTTGTTGAAGGTCCCGAGGTATCTCTTGGTGTAGGGATAGAGTCCCTCGTCGAGGAGCTTTGTGATGATCTCTCTCTTCACCTTGAGCGAGCGGGCTGCGAGGTCCATCATGCGGTCAAGGCGGAGGAAGAACTCGTGCTCGTTTGCGGAGCGGTAAGCGATCCTGGGCATGTTGATCGTGACAACGCCCACGGAACCGGTGCTCTCGCCCGATCCGAAGAATCCGCCGGACTTCTTGCGGAGCTCTCTGAGGTCAAGTCTGAGCCTGCAGCACATGCTTCGAACATCCGAAGGCTCCATGTCGGAGTTGATGTAGTTCGAGAAATAAGGCGTTCCGTACTTTGCCGTCATCTCGAAGAGCAGCCTGTTGTTCTCCGTATCCGACCAGTCGAAATCCTTTGTGATCGAATAGGTCGGGATGGGATACTGGAATCCGCGCCCGTTGGCATCTCCCTCGATCATGATCTCGAGGAAAGCCTTGTTGACGAGATCCATCTCCTTCTTGCAATCCTTGTAGCAGAAGTCAACTTCCTTGCCGCCGATGATGCAGGGCAGATCCGCAAGGTCTGCGGGAACCGTCCAGTCGAGCGTTATGTTGGAGAAGGGCGCCTGTGTGCCCCATCTGCTGGGCGTGTTGACTCCGTAAATGAAGCACTGGATGCACTGCTTTACCTCATGGTACGAAAGGTTGTCTATCTTTACAAAAGGAGCCAGGTAAGTGTCAAACGAGGAAAAAGCCTGAGCTCCTGCCCACTCGTTCTGCATGATCCCAAGGAAGTTGACCATCTGGTTGCACAGAGTCGAGAGGTGCTTTGCGGGGGAAGAGGTGATCTTCCCGGGGATGCCGCCGAGGCCTTCCTTTATGAGCTGTCTGAGCGACCAGCCCGCGCAGTATCCGGTGAGCATCGAAAGATCATGGATGTGGATGTCTGCGTTGCGGTGAGCGGCAGCGATCTCCGCGTCATATATCTCTGAAAGCCAGTAGTTGGCTGTGATCGATCCGGAATTGTGAAGGATCAGTCCGCCGACGGAATATGTGACCGTAGAGTTCTCCTTGACTCTCCAGTCCTCCTCCTTCACGTAGCTGTTTACGATCTCCTTGTAGTCGAGGATCGTAGACTTCATGTTTCTTATCTTCTCGCGGTTCTTTCTGTAGAGGATGTATGCCTTGGCAACCTCTATGTAGCCGGTCTGGTTGAGGACTTCCTCAACGCTGTCCTGTATATCCTCGACCGACACCTTGCCGTCCTTTATCTTATTTTGAAAGTCCGAGGTGACGCGAAGCGCGATGAGATTGATTATATCCTCGTTGTATAACTTCTCCGTCGCGTTGAACGCTTTCTTGACTGCCTGACTGATCTTTCCGAGATCAAATTCGGCCATCTCCCCGTCTCGTTTTTGTACACTGAACATCTCCATAGTATCATCCTTTCATGCTAAGCCTGATATTTCGTGGTCTGCGCGAAAGCGAAAAAACCCCCGACCGCTTATATGTTCATTGTATCAGAATCAAGAAGCAAAGTCAACAAAAAACACTATATATATATGCAGGACTTTCGTCCTCATACAACATATAGTGTTTTGTATTTAGAATATTCTCTTTTGCCCGGATGGTATTCTGATTATTTTAGAGATTGTTTATGTTTTTCCCACATCATTCTTGCGTGGTAGAAAAGCCCTTCATCCTTCCTGCAACGTCGGGGGGCAGATATGCCTCGACATAGGTTCCGTTGTCCCTGTATTCCTCGCATGCGAGCTGTCCCCTCTCCCTGATCTGCGCGAGCGCTCCGCCCTCGCTGAACGGGATCAGCAGCCTCATGAAGGTCTTATTCTCCCTCAATATGCTCTCTCTGTGGGACAGGAGCTCTCCGACTCCCTCGCCCGTCTTCGCGGATATCCTGACCGTTCTGTCGGCCTTGAGGTCTTTGAGCGAGCTGTCTGCCGCCTCGAGATCCTGCTTGTTGAAGACGGTTATCACTGGCTTGTCCCCGACGCCCAAGTGTTTGAGCGTCTCGTAGACTATGTGCATCTGGACGTAAGCCATCTCGTTCGAAGCGTCGACCACATGCAGTATGACATCGGCGTACTTCGCCTCCTCAAGCGTCGACCTGAAGGCCTCTATGAGGTGGTGCGGAAGCTTTCTTATGAAGCCGACCGTATCGGTCATGAGCACCTGCTGCCCGCTCTCAAGCTCCAGGTTCCTGGTCGTGGGGTCGAGCGTTGCAAAGAGCATGTCCTCCTCCAGGACGCCCGCTCCCGTCAGGTGATTTAAGAGCGTTGACTTCCCTGAGTTTGTGTAGCCCACTATGGCCACCACGGGGATGCCCGATCTCGAGCGCAGAGCCCTCGTGACCTCCCTGTTTTCCTTGAGTGCCTTGAGTTCCGATGAGAGGAAGGAAATCCTCTCCTTTATGATCCTTCGGTCCGTCTCAAGCTTCTTCTCGCCGGGGCCTCTCGTTCCTATGCCTCCGCCGAGCCTCGAGAGGTTCCTCATGCCTATGAGCCTCGCCGAGCGGTACTTCTGCTGAGCGAGCTCGACCTGCAGCTTTCCCTCTCCGGTGGTCGCATGCAGCGCAAATATGTCGAGTATGAGCATCGTCCTGTCACAGACCTTGACGCCCAGCTCCTCCTCGAGGTTCTTCATCTGGGCCGGCGAGAGCTCGTCGTCGCAGACGATACCGTCGATCGACTCCGCTCCCTCGAAGGAATCTATGAGCTCCTTTAACTCCTCGATCTTTCCCTTTCCTATGTATGTCCCGGGATGCACGCTCTCCCTGACCTGGAGGACGCGGCCCGAGCAGTTCGCCCCCGCCGTCCTCACGAGCTCCTCGAGCTCGTCCATGGATTCCTTCGCGTCATCCCTCTCGTTTATGCTTATGCCGACAAGTATGACGTTCTCTTTTCTCTCGTGAGTATCAAACAAAGTCAGTCCCCCTCTCCGGCTTTCATGCGGTCTTCAAGGAAGCTTCGTTCCAAAGACGCGGACTCGTCGTCCGGGAAATGAGTCAGGAACACGTCGAGGAGCTTGTAAGCCACCTCGGTCTTTCCTCTCCTCTCCGCTATGATCACGTCGTAGCGCAGGAGGTTCTTCTCGAGGCTGTCTTCATACCTCTTCGCGAGCCCGACATACTCCTCGGCCCTGTCGAGATATGAGTCCTCCCGGTTCCTGCCCTCGGGCAGAGAGTCGTACATATAGATGCTCATCCCCGCCATGAACTCGTAGACGGCGCCGCACAGAGCCTTGTCGCACTCCTTCGTGTAGGAGGCGAACTCGTCGTAGACGGAGGCGAGCTCCGTACTCCCGTTCTCCGCTTCATTTGCGAAAAGCTCCGTAAAGCTTCGAAGGACGCACTGGTCTATGTTGTCCCTGACCGCGGGATCGGATGTCAGAAGCTTCATCTCCCTATAGTTGTCTATCGCGGCGCGATAGTCTCCCAGCCTGTAAGATGAGCTTGCCAGAAGAAAGAAGGCGTCCCTCTTCTCTTTCGAGGACATCTCCTCGAAAGACTCCGCGCTCACTATCTTTTGCGCCTCGTCCCTGCACTCCCCGTACCTTGAGAGGATGTGCAGATCAAAGCAGTAGTAAAGCGCGGCAAAGGGCTTCGCTCCCTCCTCAGAGACGGCGGCTTCGAAATGGGGCAGAGCGCCCTCATAATCGGAGCTGCCGTAGAGCTCCATGGCCGTGTCAAGCTCGCTCTTTCCCTTGCACGAGACAAGGAGAGCTGCGGCCATGACAGCGATCAGTCCGAGAAAAAACTTATGCTTCATGTTTCCCTTTTTCCATATCTTCGTTTCTTATCTGGGCACGCTTTATCTTGCCTCCCAGAGTCTTCGGAAGCTCCGCGACGTACTCGATGATCCTGGGGTACTTGTAGGGAGCGGTGTTTGCCTTAACGTGGCTCTGAAGCTCCTTTGTGAGCTCCTCCGAGGGCTCGTATCCCTTCGCGAGCACTACGGTGGCCTTGACGACCTGACCCCTGATAGGGTCGGGCGCTGCGGTGATCGCGCACTCTACGACCGCAGGGTGGGTGATCAGCGCACTCTCGACCTCGAAGGGTCCTATCCTGTAGCCCGAGCATTTGATCACGTCATCATGACGTCCGACGAACCAATAGTGGCCGTCGCTGTCTCTCCAGGCAACGTCCTTCAAGTTGTAGGCTCCGCTGCCTATCGCCTCGCTCGTGAGCTTCTCGTCGCGATAATACCCGACGAAGAGACCTACGGGGTACTCCTTGTCCAGGTTGCAGATGGTGATCTCGCCCTCTTCACCGTCCTCTGCTTCCTCGCCTTCGCTGTTTAAGAGCTTTATGTCATATATGGGCGAGGGCTTGCCCATGGAACCTGCCTTCGGCTCAAACCAGGGGAAGTTTGCCAGAAGGACTGTGCCCTCCGACTGCCCGAAGCCCTCTGCTATGGTGTGTCCCGTGAATTCCCTCCAGCGGTTTACAACCTCGGGGTTCAGCGGCTCGCCTGCCGTGCACCATCTCTCCACGCTTGAGAGGTCGTAGGAGCCCACGTCCTCCTGGAGCATGAACCTGTACATGGTGGGAGGCGCGCAGAAGGTGGTGAGCTTGTAATCCTGTATTTTCTGAAGAAGATTCGTCGGGATGAATTTCTTCATGTCATAGCAGAATACCGTCGCTCCGGCGATCCACTGACCGTAGATCTTGCCCCATCCGAACTTTGCCCAGCCGGAATCCGAAACGCTCATATGCAGCTTGTTCTCCTGAACACACTGCCAGTATTTAGCGGTAACTATATGTCCCAGAGGATGCAGATAATTGTGTGTGACCATCTTGGGCATTCCTGTCGTGCCCGATGTAAAATAGATCTGCATCACATCATTGTTCTTTGTTGCCTCACTGCTGCCGGGTTCGGGTCTATTAAGCTCATCGCTCATCGCATCCATTCCGTCATGGAGATTGAGCCATCCCTCGCGGTGCCCGTTTGCAAGCATGATATGTTTGACTGTCGGAGCCTCGGGCAGTGTGCCTTCTATCTGTTTTACCACAAAATCATCGTCAAGAGCGATGAACATTTCGATCCCTGCCGCATTGGCCCTGTATACAAGGTCATGTGTGACAAGCTGCAGGGTTCCCGGGATAATGATAACCCCAAGCTTGATAAGTGCGGTCGCACATATCCAGTATTCATATCTGCGGCGCAGGATCATCATTACAACACTTCCCTTGTGCAGCCCGAGTGTCTTAAAATAATTTGCAGCCTTGTTAGACAGTCTGCTCATCTGCTCAAAGGTGAAGGTTTTTTCCTCTCCGTCATCATCACACCATACAAGAGCCCTGTTTTCCGGCTTCTCCTTCGCCCATCCGTCAACTATATCCCATCCGAAATTAAAGTTTTCGGGAATATTAACTTTATAATTTGCCTTAAAATCCTCGTAGGAATCAAATTCCGTACGGGGAAGATACTTTTCCAACATAACAGATTACCTTCCTTATCGATGATTCCCCAACCATCCCCATTTTGATGCTTTTTTAGGTGCCGAAGACCTCTTCCTTCATCCGTTTCCGTAAGGAACGCCTCTCCACATGACAGTTACCGGAGCCTGACGGCTCTTTTGCCGTACCGGAACAGTCTCACGAAGAGGCTGTCACACCTCTGCGATCATGGTCAGGAAGGTAGCCGGAACATCACTTCCGCATGCCTGCCCGTGAGGTATCATCGGATCGAAGTACACGCTGTCGCCCTCGTGCAGTTCAATCTTTTTTTCACCGATAGTAACTATAACAACTCCGCCAAGGCAGAGATTAAACTCTTCACCCTTGTGGGTAACAAGGTCAACCGGCTTATCCGAAGGATCGATCGTAACAAGAAGAGGCTGCATGATCTTTTTCGGGAAGCGGAATGCAAGATCTTTAAAGATGTATCCGGGATATCTGTCGATATACTGCCCCTTGCCCG
>JAGDDC010000069.1 GCA_017958245.1 Lachnospiraceae bacterium | reverse complement strand
CGGACCGGAGAGTATTTGTTTGACAAGAAGATGAAGGTGAACCAGTACATGGGATGCACTGACGGCATCGAGCTCTTCGGTATGGCTTCAAAGAAGGCGGGCGAAGAGACCGGATTGCTCCGGGTCAACACTAAGACAGGTGAGACGACCTACTGCAGCAGGTACGACGCCGAGACCATTGGATCCCTAAACACCAATTCCATGGCTTTCCTGGACGGATGGGATGTGTACTATTCCGATTCGGTGTGGATCATCATGAGTCCAGGGGAGGAGCGCAAAGGTTTTATCTTCCCCAAATGCACCGCAAGCGAGAGCATAAGCTTCATTTGCGGGAACACGATGTGCTCGTCTACCTATGAGATGGACGACGAAGAAAAATACGTTCAGGAGTTCCGCATCTACGATCTTGAGAAGAGAACGGTCTCTCAGCCGCTTAAAAGCACGGAACTGACGGACTTTGGATATATCGACCCGAAGGGGATACTGGCTGACGGCTCGGTGCTGCTGACAGGCACTTCGGATGACGGACATGAGACGATACTTCTGTGGAGGCCTGAGGCGGTCGAGGAGCCGATCGAGAGTATCTGCGACCTGGGCATGAACAACCCCGAGGGCTTTCTCATGAGGGCTCTCTTTAAACTGAGAGAAGACTACGGGATCGTCATAACTCCGGACAAAAAGGAGGACGTTCGCGAACACGCTTCGTTCGGTGAGATCGTAGATGAGCTTAGTCTCGTCTACACATTCATGCTGTATGCAAAGAACGACCCCGATGCGATCTTTGGCGGTGAGGGCAAAGCAAAAGCCGAAGCCGCAACGGGCGCAGCGGTATCCGTAACGGCAGACCACGCAGATGATGTGAAGCTCCGCCCCGAGAACATGCGAAACAACGACGGTGCGCATTTTACCTTCAATCCGCACGTTTTCTCAAGATACTATCTGATGGAGCACGGTGAGGAAAGAAGGGATGTCTTCTTTGAGTACGTGGATGCGCTGATAGCGGGAGAGGACCGCTTCAAATGCTCTGACTGGAGTGACGCAGCGTGGTGTGGGGGAAACCTTGCCTTCCTCTTCTTCCCCGTGGGTGCCGTGTACGCACAAGTTGAGTACGACGGCGGAGAGTGGGCAAACATATCCTATAAGATACCGAAGAAAGAGTTCTTAAAGAAGGAAAAAGAGTTTGAGGAGAAGATCTGCGGGATACTAAACGACGCATTGGAGGACGACTACAACGACATAGAGAAGGCTCTTGCGCTGTATGAGTTCCTCACCGAATACTGCACCTACGATTACGAGATGCTCGATCACAACACCGATCCCGAGTGGGCATCGAGACAGTCCTCTCTTCGTGTTCTCGACGAGAAGACCGGTATCTGCGGCGAGATCGCGCAGCTCTACCAGTACCTGCTTCTGCAGTGCGGGGTGGACGCGGATGAATCTGTCGGCGCTCCTTACCAGGAGGGCGCGGACCTTCACGCACGGGACTATGTCTCTATAGATGGCAAGGGCTACCTTGTAGACGCGACCTGGGGTCTCACAGAAGGGTGGAACAAAACACCCGATCTGCAGTATTTCCTCTTCACGGATGAGCTTCGTGACAGCAGGGACGGCTACGATCCGGAGTCCTTTGACATAGGCGGCTACGGCTTGTATGGAGCGCGCGCCGTCTACGATTTCGAGGCAAATGATGACCGCTTTGAGCAGCTGTGGAATGGCAAGTATCTTGCTTTCGACCATGATGCGAGATGTATCTTCTATCTGGATAAGAACAACAAGGACCTGAAGCGCTTTGACTATTGAGAGAAGTCGGGTGCGGAGCAGTTTTATATGAAACGAAAGACAGGGGAGCTTTTTGGCTCCCCTGTATTTTTTGTAATTATCTATAATTGCTTATGATTACTTATAGTTACTTATGATCACTTTTTTAAAGCTTCGACTGCCTTGAAGCCCTGGTCGAGATCCCAGAGTATATCGTCTATGTGCTCCGTACCTATTGAGAGGCGGATCGTGTTCTGGTAGATCTGCGCCTCCTCAAGCTGCTCGGGTGTGAGCTCTGCGTGGGTCGTATCGTAAGGATGTATCACGAGGCTCTTGACGTCGGCCACATTTGCAAGAAGAGAGAAGATCTTGAGACCGTCGATGAAAGCGTAAGCCTCCTCCTTGCCTCCCTTGATGTTGAACGTGAAGATCGATGCTCCGCCGTTTGGAAAGTACTTCTCGTAGAGGGCGTGGTCCGGGTGATCCTTCAGCGAAGGATGGTTGACCTTCTCGACGAGCGGGTGGTTCGCGAGGAATTCAACGACCTTCTTCGTGTTCTCGGCGTGCCTGTCGAGTCTGAGCGAGAGAGTCTCAAGTCCCTGAAGCAGGATCCATGCGTTGAAGGGAGAGATCGCTGCGCCCGTATCCCTGAGAAGTATGGCGCGGATATAGGTCACATAGGCCGCGGGGCCTGCCGCCTGAACGAAGGTTGCTCCGTGGTAGCTGACGTTGGGCTCGGTGAACTGCGGGAACTTGCCCGAAGCTACCCAGTCAAACTTGCCGCTGTCTACTATCACGCCGCCGAGAGTG
>JAGDDC010000001.1 GCA_017958245.1 Lachnospiraceae bacterium | reverse complement strand
GTGGTGGAGGAGGTCATGGCAAATGCGGCCGACGGCTATATAATCCTCATGCACGATCTCTACAAGAGCACGGCCGAGGCGGTCGAGATCCTGGTGCCGAGGCTTATGGACGAGGGCTACCAGATAGTCACCGTGTCGGAGCTTTTTGAGGCAAGGCAGGA
Source organism: Lachnospiraceae bacterium (assembly GCA_017958245.1). The sequence goes on along the minus strand of JAGDDC010000001.1, from coordinate 3,973 downwards.
GGAGCTCAAGGACGGCCACGTCTACAGGATGTCCACTCCGACACCCACGCCCGAGGGGTGAGGGACGCGTGCAAAAACTGATTGCTTTATGACACTCACAAATGCTATAATGTATACAGGGTCCGGAAACAGCCTGCCGCTATGTCTCGGCGGACGGGCCGAACATTTGGGGAAAGGCGGAAGTTTACATGGAAGAGAAAAGAAGAGAAAAAAGATTGCCCGCATCGATGACGCTTGAAGTATCCTCTCTCTTTAAGCAGGACGAGTCCAAAATAGAAAACATCGACTCTCCGATCAACATCATCGACATATCGAAGGGTGGCATCGGTTTCGAGTCCGAGAGCGACATGCCGGAGGGGTATTATTTCAATGCATGCCTGCAGCTTGGCGAGGATGAGGACGCGAGACTTTACTGCGTGGTAAAGATCATCAGGAAGACGGCTATCGAGAAGGGCTTCAGATACGGCAGCGAGCTCGTGGGCTTTGCCCCGATCCTCTCGTACATCTTTGAGGACTATGAGAAGTCTCTCAGGAAATGACGGTCTTCGAGAACGGAATAAGAAAAGAATCAGGGTGCTTCGGATATCCGAAGCACCCTGTGTTGTTACTAAATCGTAAACTAAAGAACTTTATAAATATATCGCTATATATTAAAGAATCCGTTTTAATTACAACTTAGTTACGTTAGCGGCCTGAGGTCCCTTCTCACCATCAACAACCTCAAACGAAACTGCTTCGCCCTCTTCGAGAACCTTGAAGCCGTCCATGTTTAAAGCCGAGAAATGAACGAATACGTCGTTGCCTTCCTCATCGGAGATAAATCCAAACCCCTTCTTTGCGTTGAACCACTTAACTTTACCCTGTTTCATAATTGCCTCCTAAATAAAAACAAAAAAACTATATTGCTCTGTGCGGCAAGCCACACAAACGTAATGTATCACAACGGGTTATAAATGTCAAATCATTTTCCACGGTATGCACGTCCTCTTTAAACTTTTGCGGGGGTGTGGTAAAATCACATTTGGTGGTGTCCGCAGGACATGCGGACCGATGGAAAGGAAACTTATGGGTGTAGTAAGAACATATGAGGAGATCGCGCTCGACGCCTACAGGCTTGAGCAGAGTGAGTATCTGGAGGACATATCGTGCATGGGCTTTGTGCTGAGGCACAAAAAGTCCGGGGCGAGGGTCTGCGTGCTCTCGTGCGACGACAACAACAAGGTCTTTAACATAGGCTTCAGGACCACTCCCGAGGACAACACGGGTGTGGCTCACATCATAGAACACACGGTGCTGTGCGGGTCGGACAGGTACCCGGTGAAGGATCCTTTTTCGGAGATGTCGAAAGCGTCACTGAGCACCTTCATGAACGCGATGACCTACCCCGACAAGACGGTGTACCCCGTCGCAAGCTGTAACGACAAGGATTTCAAGAACCTGATGGGCGTGTACCTCGACGCGGTTTTTCACCCGCGCATCTACTCCAACAAGCTCACGTTCCTCCAGGAGGGCTGGCATTACGAGCTTGAGGAGGACGGGCCGCTCACGATCAACGGTGTGGTCTACTCAGAGATGAAGGGCGTGTATTCGGATCCGAACGAGCTGCTTCAGACGCTCGTCATGAACAACCTCTTTCCGGACACGCTGTATTCGGTGGATTCGGGCGGAGTGCCGAGACACATCCCGGAGCTCACCTACGAGGCTTTTCTTGACTTTCACAGACTGTACTACCATCCTTCAAACAGCTATATCTTCCTTTACGGGGATATGGACGTGAAGGAGCGCCTTGAGTTTCTTGACAGGGAGTATCTGTCGGATTATGAGGCTCTCCCTAAGGAGGAGATAGAGAGGACGAGGATCGCCCTTCAGAAGCCGTTCGGTGTCAAGTCGATGGAGGCTTTCTACAACCTGAGCGAGGACGCCGACGAGAAGAACAGGGCCTTCCTCACGGCGAGCTTCTGTGTGGGAGAGTCCTCCGACATAGAGACGGTGCTCGGTTTTCAGGCCCTGAAGAAGGTGCTCTTCGACATGCAGGGCGCTCCGGTGAAGCAGGCTCTCACGGACGCGAAGATCGGTGAGGACAACATGACCTCCTTCTACGACGACATAAGGATACCGACCTTCACCGTCATAGCGAGGAACGCTGAGGCGGAGGATATGCCGGCCTTTATCTCGACCATAAGAAAGACGCTCGAGGAGCAGGTTGAAAAGGGCATAGACAAAAAGGCACTCCTCGGGGCTTTAAAGAGCTACGAGTTCTCCTACAGGGAGGCAAACTTCGGGACTGAGCCAAAGGGCCTGATATACAGCCTGTCTATCCTTACTACATGGCTCCACGACGAGACGAAGGTCTTCGATGAAATGAAGCTCTCGAAGCACTTTGAGTCTCTGAAGAGCAAGATTGACTCGGGGTATTTTGAGGAGCTTGTAAAGAAGTATCTGCTCGGGTCGGAGCACGCGCTCTGCCTTGTCATGAAGCCAAGAAAGGGGATGCTTGCCAGGGAGGATAGGGAGCTCGGCGAGAAGCTCGAGAACATGAGAAAGACTATGAGCCCCGATCAGAGAAAGGCGATTGCTGACGAATACAAGGCGCTCAGGGAGTTTCAGGAGACTGTGGACTCAAAGGAGGCGCTTGGGACCATACCGCATCTCTCGATCGCGGATCTGAAGAGCGATATCGAGCCCATAGAATACAGTGTGGAGAAGGTGCTTGGCAGGGAGCTCGTGTTCACACCTGCGCGGTCCCTCGGGATCGCCTACTTCGCGGCCTTCTTTGATCTGGGAGACCTCGATGACGAGGAGATATGTTACATTGCGCTTATGAACCTGCTGCTTGGCAGCATTTCCACGGAGAAACGCGGGTATTTCGAATTGTCGAAAGAGATAGACCTGTGCAGCGGCGGGATGCATATGGACCTGACTTCCTACGGGAGAGTCGGGGAGAGCGACACCTACAGGCCTCAGATCTTCCTCTCAGGCAAGGCTCTGTACGGAGACCTTGAGAGGGCGCTTGAGATCGCGGAGGAGATACTGACGCTCTCAAAGCTCTCCGATGAGGTGAGGGTGAAGGAACTCGTGACCATGATAAAGTCGAGGGTGCAGATGTTTGTGCAGACCAGGGGCTTTGTGGTGGCGGCGACGAGAGCGACTTCAAAGATGACGTCCGCAAGACGCTTGAAGGAGCTTGCAGGAGGCTACAGCTTCTACAGGTTCATGCTCGACATATACGAGAGGTTTGACACGGACTGGGACGAGATCCTCGGAAGGCTTGAGGCGGTCTACAGAAAGCTCTTTGCAAGAGAGCGCCTGATGTTCCACGTGACTGCCGAGCCTGAGGTAAAGGAAGACATCATAAAGCGGTTTGAAGCTTTCACAAAAGCCATACCGGAGATAGGAGCATTTGCGGGGAGCGAGGGAAGGCGATACGCTCAGGAACCGAAGAGGGAAGCGCTCTCAGGCTCAGACATGGTCTCCTACGTCGTGAAAGCTGCAAACTTCCTGAAGGCAGGGTTTAAGTACAACGGACATCTCGCGGTGCTCGTACAGATACTCGAGAACTCATACCTGTATGAGAAGGTCAGGCTCGAGGGAGGCGCCTACGGCGCGATGTGCGGGTTCAGCAACATGGACGGCACCTGCTTCCTCGGATCGTACAGGGATCCGCAGCTAAAGAAGACTCTTGAGGTCTATGAGGCATTGCCTGAGTTCATCGAGAAGTTTGACGCGGACGAGGAGGAGATGACGGGCTACATCATAGGAACGATAGGGGCCACCGAAGCAGTGCTCACACCGTCCATGAGGGGGGCGAGGGCTTTCCAGGCTTACATGACGGGGCTTGGCGAGGAACAGCTCAAGAAGAACAGGGCGGAGATCGTGTCCATGACGGTGGAAGACATAAGAGCGCTCGCAGATCTTGCGAGGACGGTCGCTTCGGGTTCAAACCTCTGCGTCGCAGGAAGCGAGAAGGCGATCG
>JAGDDC010000068.1 GCA_017958245.1 Lachnospiraceae bacterium | reverse complement strand
GAAGCTTACAAAGGACGGCAGGATCGGGACGGAACCTTTCTTCGTAAAGAAGATCTTTAAAACAAAACCCGACAGAGTCACCGCGGGGATCAATAACACTCAGCTCTACAGCGCGCTCTGCGGGAGCTATACCGACATCCTGAACACGCTTGACAGCTTTAAAACCGCGGGCAGGACATGCTATGATCTGTCGGTCTCGGTCGACAACAAGGAGAAAGAGCTGGAGGCTCTGAGAGACATGGAAAAGAAGGAGAAGGAGACAGATCCCCCCGGGGAACCGGAAGAGGAAGGCAGCGGGGTCTCGGGACTGATCGAAGAGTGTGAAAAAGAGCTCGAAGAGATAAGAGACAGCTATTCGGATGCAAAAAAGAGCTTTAAAAAAAGCTATGACAATATAAAGCAGTTGGTAAACTGCACGCTTGATTCGGCGAAGGCAGCGATTCTCAAAGTGGATGCGATAAAAGGGAAGCAGGGAGGTATCGCAGATTCTGTTCTTGACTTTGAGTCTGAGCTTAAAACATATACGTCTTCGTCTGACGAGATCTCTCCCATAGTGGAGGAATTGTCAGGATCCCTTGAACTCATGAAGGGATATGCCGGAATAGGGTCAGCAACCCTGGCGGGTCTGGATTTTGACACTATGAAGGCTACCCTCGAAGGAAACCGGGGTGTACTGGAAAGTGTAAAGGGCAGTCTGTCCGGTGTGTCCTCCCCGCCGGACGGCTCCGGTGACAACAAGGAAGCCTGGGATTCGTTCGAATCCGCCATAAAGCGTTTAAAAAAACAATTCGGTCCGTACTCGTTCAAGGGTCTTGAGTTTGACTACTCCACTCTGAAGCTTGAGACGATCGAGGACAACATAACGGGTGCGCTTGAGGACCTGGTCTCAAAAGGCCTTTGTGGGCTTATGTTTCCGGACGACCTAAAGCTTTCGTCAAACTCGTGCAAAGAGTTGACTGAGTTCACCTTCGGGGGAAAGACTTACGAGGAGGACGAGATCGACCCTGACGACGTGCTCGAGGAGGAGGACGCTTCGAGCCTTCTCGACCACGTAAACAGCGACGTCTCGTCAAGCCTTGCGGGGGAGGCGCTCGAGAGAGTGCTGCTCGTAAAGTACGCGTCGGATCATTTCCGGAGGCTTTACGGCGAGGACAAAGATCCGGAGCTTGCCGAGCGATATGAGGGCCATGTCTTAAACTACGAGCAGGAGTTCATCGTGTGCGGTGCAAAGTCGGACCTGACAAATCTTGAGAGGATGGTCTGGCGGCTTTTCCTCATGAGACTTCCCGGAAGCCTGATCTTCTGTCTGACGGACGGGGATGTGCGAATGAAGTCGGAAGCATTTGCAATGGCTACCGTCGGTTTTGCGGGCCTGCCCTTTGTGGTCACGCTCGTCAAATACCTCGTCATGATAGTGTGGGCCTCAGTGCAGGCTCTGGTCGAGACGGCGGCCATAATGCTGGGAAAAAGGATCAGCCTCTTGACGGGGAGAGACATCTTCTGCGTGGATCTGAAGGACATACCTCTCGTCGCGACCGGGATCATAAAGACCAAGGCAGCAGCCATGCGTGAGACGACGGGAACACCGCAATATGAGGACTACATCATGTTCCTGATGCTCATAGCGGGCGAGGAGGCAAGGCTTTGCAGGATGGAAGCTCTCATACAGGAGAACATCAAAGACAGGTATGACGAAAGCTTCAGGATTGACATGTGCATATCCTCTGCAAGGACAGATACAAGGCTTGCCATGTTCCCGAGATACGCCGGCGGGGCAAGGCGCGAGCCATACATACACAGCGTGACAAAGCGCTACAGATACTGAGATGCAAGAGAAAGACAAAACCGGGACATACTGCGGACTCTGCGAAGGCTCTATCTGCTTTTCAGACCCTTTTCCTCATAAAAAAAATCATATATCTGATTCGATTGTTGCCAAATCCAAAGGGAAGTATCAACACACCGAAAAGCAGATAGAGGCTTCGCAGGGACTTGGAGGTTCACTTTCCGTCGAGGGCGCGTTCGTGCTGCCCATCTTTTTCTTCGCGGTCATGTTCTTCCTGTACTTTTTTGTGGCGGAGGCGGTGAACATAAACATCCACAGGGAAGGCCTCGAGCTCGCGAGGAACGTGAGCCTTTTCGGCAGTCTCGGCGATCTTTCGGACACGCTGCGCGAGAAGCTCCGCGGGAGTCTGGGCGAGGGAGCGTCTGAAGAGACGACCGACGCGGTTGCAGGCATGCTTGAGGACAGCCTGGAGGAAAGGCTGATCGAGACCTACATGGCAGTGATCACAAGGGGATACGGGTCTTTTGTGAAGGACCTTGACTGCAGGGGAGCGGGGATCTCCGCGGATGGCAGGTTCATGAGAGTGAGCGTAGGCTTTAGGTTTGCCATGCCCATAGACATGTTCGGACTCTTCTCCGCCCCGGTCAGGGAGGACTTCAGAGTGAGGCTCTTTAACGGCGAGGGGCGCGAGCTGCTCGAAGTCAGAAGGCAGGAGGAAGAAGAGGAGGAAGGCGATGACGAGATGGTGTACGTCACCGAGAGCGGCACCGTCTACCACGTGACCATGCAATGCCCGTCGCTCAACATCAGGTCTCACAGCGTCGCTCTCGCGGGGATCGGAGGGGAGAGAAACTCAAGCGGCGCCAAGTATTACCCCTGTGAACACTGCGCCGGGGGGACTGCGCCCGGAACCGTGCTCATAACAGAGGACGGGAACAGATACCACTACACGTCGGGGTGTCCGGGCTTGAAGCGCACCGTGAGAAAGATCCCGCTGAAGGAAGCGGAAAAGACATACAGGCCCTGCAAGAGATGCGGGGCGGGACATTGAGGCTGAAACGGGGGGCATACTCTGCGGGGCCGGTTGATACGGATCGCGGGTCAGCTCCGACAAAAAAGGGAGGAGATATGTGGACGTTGGTGGCAAATCTTGCGGTGCTTGCCGCGCTCTCCGTCGAGGATATCAGAAAACGAAGGCTTGTTTTGTGGCATATCCTCGCCGGCACGGCCGTGATGGTGGGGACGGCTGTGATCCTCGACGGTCTGCTTCTGTGGGAGCGCATCCCGGGAATGCTCCCCGGCCTGTCGCTTATGGGACTCTCAAAGCTCACGGGAGGAAAGATTGGCATGGCGGACGGGATGCTCATAGGTGCGATAGGGCTTGCGACAGGCATGATAAGAGGGTTTTACATACTCTCCTGGACCGTGATGACAGCGGGAGTCTTTGCGGCGGTCATGTGGATCTCGGGGAAGCTTGGGCGCAAGGATTCATTTCCGCTGGTGCCGTTCATGCTTGCGGGATATGTGTGCCATCTGCTCATCATGTGAGGTCCCGCAGGCAGTTCATGGCAAATGCTTTACGGATCGGAGGAGGGAGACATGGAAGTGCTCTTTAAGACATACAAGGCTTCGCTCACGGTTGAGGGCGTGTTTGTCGTGCCCTTTGTCATAACTGTCGTCATATCTTTGATGGCCCTTTGTTTCAGGCTGCACAACAGGGTGAAGGAGCACGCGGATTCAATGCATCTGACCGAGTACTCCCGCGCCCTGATAAACGCGGACGCTGACGAGAGGGAGGAACTTGTGGGAGCATACGCGGACAAGGTGCTCTCCTTCGGATATATGTACGACGATGCACCCGTGCTCGAAGTCGGAGACGATGATTACTTCGGGATGAGGCGCGAGACTGTAAAGAGGCTCGCAGCTGTCGTTGTCACGCAGAAGGGCAGGGCACGGAAGACAGAGTGAGTAAAGAAGTGCAGGGCAGGGGAGTTTTGCGGGAAGCATGAGACCGGGGACCCCGGTTTGAGGCTGACCTGCAGGGGAAACAGGAGGAGAAAAAAGTGCAGGGTAGATATGTGAGGAATCTGCAGCATCAGTATTATATCATAGGGGGTGCGGGGGCAGGGGCTGCTCCCGGGAAACTTGATTACAAGGAGCAGATGCTCGTAAACAACACGGTCCCGGGAGTGCTGCCGCTTCGGATAGAGCTGAGGGACAACGACAAGGAGTACTATTTTTGCACTGACGGGCTGCAATCCGTGGGACACATGTTTGAGAGACGCAAGATGTCCTCGGAGTTCATAGGCATGCTGATATGCAAGATCGCGGCCTTCATAGCCGCGAGCCCCGACTTCTTTCTCTGCGAGAACGACTACGTGATCGGCCCGGAGTCGATCTTTGCGAGTACGGACGCGGACAAGGTCGGGCTTGTATATGTCTCGGGGTACGACAGGGATCTGAAGGGACAGCTTGAGGACTTCTTAGAGTACGTTATGGAGCATCTTGATTACAACGACAGGAACGCCTCCTACATAACCTACAGTGTTTATGCCAAGTGCAAAAAGGAGGGCGTGACGCTCGACGAGCTCTCGGCGGAGGCTTTCAAGTGGCAGCAGGGCGCGGATCTGAGCGAGGAGGAAAAAGAGCAGATCATTTGCACGGAGAAGGAAGCGCAGATCATAAACTATGACGAGGCGCTGAAACAGGCAAAGGGAGAGAGACGGGCAAAGACGGGAAAACATGCCGGGACAGATAACCGGAAAAGCGAAGATATACAAAAAAACGGAGACAGACAGGCGCACAAAAAGAAGGGGATTATTTCCGTGCTGAAAAAGGCCGTGAAGCTCATCACCGAGTTTGCCGCAGGAGACGACGAATATGGGGAGGACGAGGACGAACGCGGAGGCAGTAACTTGGATGAGAAAGACAGCGGCGACCTGAGTGAGTACAGGGTTGAGAGCATACCGGGAGAGCCTGAAGAGCAGGAGACGCTCAAGGGCACGGGTCCTGCGCTGGCTTACCTGAAGGGAGAGGCGGAGAGGATCCCGATCACGGAGCTTCCGTTCTTTGTGGGAAGGATGGAAAGGCAGTGCGACCTCTGTATCAATGCCACCGGTATCAGCAGATATCACGCGCGGATCGGAAAGAGTGAGAGCTCGTTCGTGCTCGCGGATCTGAACACCACGGGAGGCACTTATCTGAATGAGGTCAAGCTTGAACCCGGATTTGAGGAGCCTCTGATGGACGGTGACGAGATAAGGTTCGCCGACTACCGCTATATCTTCTGCCTGCCCGGGGACACGAGGACAGCCTGAGCACCCTTGCCCCTCAGGATCGACGTGTCTTACAAATCTGATTGTTCTTGCCGCAAACAAGTGTTATACTTAAAACATGACAGGTCAGGCGCCGGGGTTTAAGGTGCCTGCGGACAGGAACAAGAGTGATACCGGATGCGGGAGGTTATCTATGAAGGTCAACATCTACTACGGAGGACGTGGGATCATCGAGGATCCGACCATCAATGTGTGCAACAGGATTGCAACGGTGCTTGATGAGCTTCGGGTCGAGGTGGGCAGATACAACCTCTTCGAGCAGAAGAACGAGATAGCAAAGCTTGCGGGGACCATAAAGGACGTGGACGCCGTGATACTCGCGGTCAACGTTGAGTGGTTAGGCATCGGCGGGCTGATGGCCCAGTTCCTGGACGCATGCTGGCTGTACGCAGACAAATCAAAGCTCAAGAACATATATATGATGCCGGTCGTCATCTCCATGACGGTTGGCGAGAGGGAAGCCATGCTGACCCTCATCAAGGCATGGGAGCGACTGGGCGGCGTGCCCTGCAGGGGGATCTGCGCATATGTCGAGGACGCGATGGACTTTGAGACGAGTGATGTCTACATGAAGCTCGTCGAGGATTGCTCCGAAGACCTCTACAGGACGGTGAGCCAGAAGAGAGCCTTCTTCCCCAGCAGCACGAATTGCAGCGTGACAGTCTCCTCCGGCCTCGAGCTGACGCCTCAGGAGGGCGAGCAGCTCTCGGAGCTGGTATCAAACGACAACTTTGTAAAGAAACAGAAGGAAGACATAAAGGAACTGTCGAGCCTGTTCCGCGAGAAGATAGAACAGGGCAGGGACGAGGACAGACACGAGTTCATCTCGAACCTCAAGGAGAACTTCAAGCCCGTTGAGGATTTCAGCGGAGTGTTCGCGATAACCATGACGGATATAGAAAAGACGCTCGTCGTGGAGGTCGAGCGCGAGAAGCTCCACTGCTTCTACGGAGATAGGGAGAACGCGGACGTGACCGCGACGACGACGAGAGATGTCGTAAACCGCCTCGTAAACGGCAGGACCACCTTCCAGGGCGCTTTTATGTCGGGCGCGATGACAGCCAAGGGCGAGTTCAAAAACATCCGGATCTTCGATCAATTGTTCCAGTTTAACGTTCTGTAAAGTAAAGCCCGGGGGATGATCCCCCGGGTCTTTTAATCTTCTTCTATGACCTGAAACTCAAAATAGTCAAAGTCTATGGCCTCTATGAAGGAGTCCGCCGAAAAACGCGTCCTCGCGAAGCATTTGAAGTCGCGGATGTTGGAGTCGAGCCAGATCGGAACCTGTATGTCGAAGGCGTAGCAGAATTCCTCGAGAGCGGAGAACACCTTCCCGGTGCGCGTAAGATCCGTACCGGGCTTTTCGATCACCATATCCTTCAGCTTGTGCTTATGTCTGTATATCTTTCCCCAAAACCTCATGTTACCCCCATCCGAACGGGAAGGGAGGATAGAACCTTTCGACCCGTCCCGTGACTCATTTGCCGATGATCGCAGGCACTGCCTTATTTTACCACAAAGGCCCGCCTTTTCAATCCCCATCTTGCACGACATATCAAAACTGATTATAATGTTATGTAGTATGTAAATTTTTAGAGAGGAACGTCGGCGATGTCTTATTTGGCGCTTTATCGCAAGTTCAGACCGGGCAGATTTGAAGATGTCAAAGGTCAGGATCACATAGTCACCACGCTGAAGAATCAGCTCAGATCCGGGCGCATCGGGCACGCTTACCTGTTCTGCGGCACCAGGGGTACGGGAAAGACGACCATAGCGAGGATCCTCGCAAAGGCTGTAAACTGTGAGAACCCTGTGGACGGATGTCCCTGCGGCGTCTGCGAGACCTGCCGCAGCATCGAGGCGCAGAACTCTCTGAACGTCATAGAGATCGACGCAGCCTCCAACAACAGTGTAGAAAACGTAAGAGAGATCGTCGAGGAAGTAAAGTATTCGCCTCAGCAGGGCAGGTACAAGGTCTACATCATAGACGAGGTACATATGCTCTCTGTTCAGGCTTTCAACGCTCTTCTCAAGACTCTGGAGGAGCCGCCCGCCTACGTGATCTTCATCCTGGCGACGACAGAGGTCCACAAGCTTCCCATAACCATACTCTCAAGATGTCAGAGATATGATTTCAAGAGGATCTCCGCTTCTGTCATGACCGAAAGGCTCAAAGAGCTCACGGCGGCAGAGGGGATCGAGGCCGAGGAGAAAGCGCTCGCCTATATCGCGAGAGTTGCGGACGGGTCTTTCCGTGATGCACTGAGCCTTCTCGACCAATGCATTGCCTTCTTGTACGGACAGACGGTCACCTACGAAAAAGTCCTCGACGTGCTTGGCACGGTCGATGTGGAAGTCTTTATAAAGCTGTTCAGGCTCATCATGAAGCAGGATGTGGGCGAAGTGATAAAGCTTGTCGGCGAGATCGTTGAAAGCGGCCGGGAACTCTCGCAGTTCGTGACCGATCTCATATGGTATCTGAGGAATCTCCTTCTTCTGAAGACTGCCGATGTTCCGGAGGACGTTCTCGACGTCTCCAGCGAGCGGATGCAGATCATGGTCCACGAGTCGGAGGCTGCCGACGAAGAGACTCTGATACGCTACATAAAGGTCCTGTCGGAGCTTACAAACCAGATCAGGTACTCCACTCAGAAGAGGATACTCCTCGAAGTGGCGCTCATAAAACTGTGTGTGCCCTCGACGGAGAGCGACACCGCATCTCTTGCGCAGCGCGTGGCCTTTCTGGAAGACAGTCTCGAAAAAGCGCTGAAAGGCGGGGCTTTCGAGGTTGAGATCCCCCAGAAGTCCGAGGATGTGCCGAAGATCACTCAGGAGGAGAAAGACTCATTTGTGGAGGCGCTGCCTGAGGACATGAAGGAAGTCGTGGCAAACTGGGCAAGGATATCTGCGGGGTTTTCACAGCTCAAGCAGTCTATCCTCACAGGCGCGACACCGACCATCGCAGACGACAACAGCCTCGTGCTGTACGTTCCGACGGCGACGGATATCACGTGCCTGAAGAACGACAACTTTGAAGAAGAGGTCATGGAGGCCGTCAAGAAGAGTATAGGCAAGACGATCAAGGTGCGGCTTGAGTGCAAGGCGCCCGATCAGGTGAAGAAGGACAGGATCATAGACATAACAAAACTGACTATTTTACAGATAGAGAAAACATGATCAGGAGGATTTCTTATGGCAAAGCACGGTGGATATCCCGGAGGCATGATGCCCGGGAACATGAACAATCTCATGAAGCAGGCGCAGAGGATGCAGCGCCAGATGGAGGAGAAGCAAAAAGAGCTTGAGACCAAGACCTGGGAAGCCGCTGCGGGCGGCGGAGCAGTGACAGTGAAGATCAACGGCAAGAAGGAGGTCGAGTCGGTGATCCTCAAGCCCGAGGTTGTAGATCCCGATGACATCGAGATGCTTCAGGATCTCATCATAGCGGCGACCAACGAGGCTCTCCGCAAGATGGAAGAGGAGCAGACCGGCATGATGAACGAGCTGACAGGCGGTCTCGGCGGCCTCGGAGGACTGTTCTAGGAAGAGGTTTTTGTTTTGGAATACTTTAGTGAAAAGATCGGCAAGCTCATAGGTGAGCTTTCGAGGCTTCCGGGCATAGGCAACAAGACCGCACAGAGACTTGCGTTCCACATAGTGAACATGTCCCCGGAGCAGGTAAAGAGCCTGTCGGATGCGATGCTGGACGCGAAGGAGAACGTGAGGTACTGCAAGAACTGCTTCACCCTCACCGACAGGGAGATCTGCCCTATATGCTCCAACCCGGAGCGTGACAAGAAGGTCATCATGGTCGTGGAGACGACGAGGGATCTCGCGGCCTACGAAAAGACCGGCAAGTACAACGGCGTTTACCATGTACTCCACGGAGCCATATCACCGCTTCTCGGCATCGGTCCCGCGGACATAAAGATCAGGGAGCTTCTCGTGAGGCTGCAGGGCGATGTTGACGAGGTCATCATAGCGACCAACTCCTCGCTCGAGGGCGAGGCGACCGCGATGTATCTGAGCAAGATCATCAAGTCGGCAGGGATAAAGGTGAGCAGGATCGCAAGCGGCATACCCGTCGGAGGCGATCTGGAATATATCGATGAAGTGACGCTCCTGCGCGCGCTTGAGGGCCGCGTGGAGCTTTGAGACAGGATCTGTATATTCAACGAAAGGAAGGTATATGTATGGGAGAGAACAACGTTTTGTCAGGCGGAGTTGATGTTCTGACTCAAATGAGGGAGTCGCTCGTCGCACTCGACGACATGAGGAAACAGTCCAAAGAACTCGAGGCTACCGAGAACAAAGCAAACCAGGACATCGATCTCAAGCAGAAGATGATCACCGACGAGATCGCCCTCACTGTCAAGAAGAGACAGGAAGAGGTGGAGGAATCATTTGACGGACAGATAGATCAGACAAGGGCGCGCCTTAAGAAAGTCAAGGCAAAACGTGACAAGGAAAAGAACGCCGCCGTATCCGAGAGGATCGGACGCGAGACCGCGGACATCGTAGAGGAGAAGCGCAAGCTCAAGCAGGATCTCAACGAGATCTTCAAGGTGAACCAGATACCGAGGATCTTCAACAACGGTGCTTTCTTCACCTTCTTTCTCCCGGGAGAGGCGCTCGATTACCTGAAGATCGCGCTTTGCGTGATCGTGTTCGGAGCGATCCCCGTGATAGTGAACCTGTTCCTTCCCGAGGGATCGAACAAGGCCCTGATCATGGTCCTCATGTACGTCGGCATAGTCGTTGTGTTCGGAGGCTTATATTTCCTGATCTTCAAGAACGTGCGCAACAAGCACATCGGCAAGCTGAGGGAAGCCAGGATGGTCCGCAACAAGATCAGAAGGACTCAGAAGCTTGAGGAAGAGAAGGGCAAGCTGATCAAGAAGGACAAGGATGAGAGCGGGTACAACCTGAGTGATTTTGACGCCGAGATATCTCAGCTCGACAACCAGATCGTCGAGATCTCCGAGGCCAAGAAGCAGGCGCTCACATCATTTGAGAACGAGACCAAGCTCAACATCGCAAATGATATCAGGTCTCGCCATGAGCAGGAGCTCGCGGATCTGAAGAGCACCTATGACAACGCGTACGCGCAGAGAAAGCAGCTGGACGATCAGATAGGAGCGACCGTCCTCGACATATCGAGCAGATACGAGGGCTATATCGGCAAGGAGAATCTGCAGCTCTCCACGATCGACAGCCTCATAGAGATAATAAACACCGGAGACGCCCTGAACATAGCCGATGCGCTCGTTGTATACAAGCGCCGTATGGCTGAGGCCGGAACAGGCAAATAAACCGGTCGGGCATCGGGGACTTCCTGATACGGTCCCCGGATCCGAGGCAGTGAGGACAGGATGGAACGGAGACTACATATCGTCGGAAAAGATGAAGATCTAAACGATGCGGAGTCAGAGGCAGAGAACGGGTCTGAGGACTCCGAAAGCGAAAGACCGCGCGGCGGGAAGAAGGCTACTCTGGCTCTCATAGCCGTGGTCCTTGTCACCGTGGCTCTGGTGGCGCTCGTCGTGCATTTTGGAAAGAGCAGGACCTACGAGGGATACACGGTGCTGTGCGACGTAAACTTCAGACAGGTCGGCGAGACCGGGGTCTTCGCATACAAAGACGGTTTTCTGTACGTTTTAAGGGACGGAACGGTGGCCATAGATTCCGACGGCAAGAAGCTGTGGAACATCACCTATGACATGAAATCCCCGAGAGCGGCAGTCGAGGGAGAGTGCGTGGCGGTCGGTGACCGCGGGAACCGCAGGCTCTATATATGCGACGGCACGGGAAGCGTAAACAATATAGACGTCCCCTATCCGATAGTGGATGTGGACGTATCCTCCGAGTCCATAGCGGCAGTCTGGACAAATGCAGAACTTGAGGACCACG
>JAGDDC010000067.1 GCA_017958245.1 Lachnospiraceae bacterium | reverse complement strand
GAATACGGGAGGGAGGCCGCGGAGCTTGCAGGTTTGCCGCTCATAGCGACGACGGTGCCGAAGAGCCTGTTAGATGCGGTATCATTTGACGAGAAGACCTACGGGGAAAAGTACCCTGCAGATATATATGTAAAAACCGTCTGGGAGTGACGAAGAAGGAGGAAGGATATGGCAAAGATCACTATCAACGAGGCGCTTTGCAAGGGCTGCGAGATGTGTGTCAACGCGTGCCCGAAGCATTTGCTCGAGCTTGCGAAGGACAGGATCAACAACAAGGGCTATCACCCCGCTACCATGACTGACATGGAGCAGTGCATAGGTTGCAAGTCCTGCGCGATAATGTGTCCTGATGTCTGCATAACCGTGGAGAGATAGATCTCCGGTTTGAGAAGACTGCGCTTTTACTTAAAGGAGGAAAAAAGATGTCGGAAAAAGTTTTGATGAAAGGTAACGAGGCCCTTGCGGAAGCTGCGATCCAGGCAGGCTGCAGGCATTTCTTCGGATACCCTATCACCCCTCAGACTGAGCTGTCTGCTTACATGTCAAAGAGGATGCCCAAGGTCGGCGGTCTGTTTCTGCAGGCTGAGTCGGAGCTTGCCGCGATCAACATGGTCCTCGGCGCCGCTTCGACCGGAGTCCGCGCGATGACCTCTTCTTCGTCGCCCGGTATCAGTCTGAAGACCGAAGGCATATCATATATAGCGGGTTCGGACGTTCCCGCAGTTATCATAAACGTATCGAGAGGCGGCCCCGGACTCGGCGGCATACAGCCCTCACAGTCGGACTACTGGCAGGCAACGAGAGCTGCGGGACACGGTGATTTCCATCTGTTCGTCCTCGCTCCCTCGACTATCCAGGAGATGGTCGATTTCATCGGCCTGGCCTTCGACAAGGCTGAACAGTACAGGATGCCTGCGATGATCCTCTCCGACGGAATGCTCGGGCAAATGATGGAGCCCGTCGTCTTCCCCGAGGCAGGTGAAGTAAAGATGGCTGACAAGCCCTGGGCGGCGTGCGGCCATGAGAACAAGCGTCCCCACAACATAGTCAACTCGCTCTACATCGATCCCAAGGAGCTCGAGGACAAGATAAAGGAGCGCTATAAGCGCTATGAGACAGTCAAGGCAAATGAACAGCGTGCAGAGGAGTATCTGACGGACGATGCCGAGATCATCGTGGTTGCCTTCGGAGCTTCCTCAAGAGTCTCGAGGAGCGCTGTGAACGCGGCAAGAGAGAAGGGCATCAAGGTCGGGCTTATAAGGCCGATCACCCTCTGGCCTTTCCCTGAGAAGACCATCGAGAAGCACGTCGGTCACACGGACAGGTTCCTGTGCGTGGAGATGAACACGGGACAGATGATCGATGACGTGAAGCTCGTTGTGAGCGGAAGAAAGGAAGTCACTTTCTTTGGCAGGACGGGAGGCATCATCCCGACACCCGCCGAGGTCCTTTCGCAGATAGAAGCGCTTGCAGGGAAATGATCGCAGGCATCCGACATGAAGCAAGAACCTGTTTTGTGTCGGACGTGTCGCGAAGCGATCCGTTAGATTGTATAAGGAGGAACGAAAAATGGCTATAGTATTTGAGAAGCCCCATGCCCTCACCGATGTGCCTTTTCACTACTGCCCGGGCTGTACGCACGGCATCGTACATCGACTTGTGGCAGAGGTCATAGATGAACTCGGTGTGGAGGGACAGGCAGTCGGAGTCGCGTCGGTAGGATGCTCCGTCTTCGCCTACAACTATTTCAACTGCGATATGGTACAGGCGCCCCACGGACGTGCTCCGGCGGTTGCGACGGGTATCAAGCGCGCAAAGCCCGACAACGTGGTCTTCACCTACCAGGGTGACGGCGACCTTGCTGCGATCGGTACCTGCGAGACTGTACACGCAGCGACCCGCGGTGAGAACATCACCGTGATCTTCATAAACAACGCTATCTACGGGATGACAGGCGGCCAGATGGCTCCCACCTCTCTCCCCGGACAGATCACCCAGACGACGCCTTACGGGCGCGATACGAACATAGCGGGCTTCCCCGTGCGCGTGTGCGAGATGCTCTCCACGCTCGACGG
>JAGDDC010000066.1 GCA_017958245.1 Lachnospiraceae bacterium | reverse complement strand
GACTTCCGGTGATCGAGTTCGCGGACGGCACGTACACTTACTTCTTTGGAGAGGACAGCGCTCTGCTGACCAGGGTGAGTGAGCGCGACATCCACAGGCTGATCTCCAACGCCATAAACACCCCCGGGCTGCTCGAGAAGATGCACAAGAGCGCGCTCGAGACGATGGAAGGCCTGGGCTGGGACAGGACGGGCCGGGAGTTTGCGGACATCCTGAGAAGGAAAGAGTAGCGCAAATGACGGATAGGACAAACGCAGGAAGGAGCCGCAAATGAGAGCTCTGCTCAAAAAGATATCGCCGAAGTTTCTCAGATCCGCTTACAGAGCCGTGAGACATGCTTTTATCACGGTGGAGTTCGCCTTCTTTCATGATTTCAAGATATGGAACAACCGTGTGGCGATCTGCAACGTCTGGGGTTTTGGCGACAACCCGAAATACATAGCGAGAGAACTTGCAAGGCGCGGCGAGAAGCTTGACATAGTCTTCATCACCGACACCTCGAAGCCTCACGGAAGGTACAAGAACATAAGGTTCGTGAAGACCAACACGCCCGCGGCGATCTGGAATCTCGCGACCGCGAGGGTCTGGATAGACTGCAACCGCAAGGAGCCATACATCCTGAAGCGCCCCGGCCAGTACTACATACAGACCTGGCACGGCAGCCTTCCTCTAAAGAAGATCGAGAACGATTGCGCTGAGCTCCTCGGGAAGAAGTACATGAAGAACGCGAAGCGCGACTCGCGGATGGCCGACCTCTTCATATCGAACAGCGAGTTCTGCGACAGGCTCTACCGCAGGGCTTTCCTGTACGAGGGGGAGATCGCAAGGCTCGGATCTGCAAGGCTCGACGGGCTGATACTGCCTGATGCCAAGAGGATCGGGAGGGCGAAGACCAGGCTTCTTGACAGGTTTGCCGCAAATGATGTGAAACTCGCAGTGGTGGCACCGACATTTCGAGACGGGGAAGGCGCTGCATCGCCTTTTGAGGCACTTGATCTTGAGAGGCTCGCAGACGTCCTCTCGCGGCGTTTTGGAGGGACTTTTAAGATCGTGGTGAGATCTCATCCCCTCGACAAGACGCGTCCCGAAAGCCTGCCTGACTGCGCTGTCTGGGGTGGAGACTCGGGAGATCTGTACGAGTTGCTTGAGATCGCGGATGTTCTCGTAACTGACTATTCAAACACTCTGTTCGAGTACGCTTACGCAGGGAGACCGGTGTTCCTCTTCGCGCAGGATGTGAAGGAATATGCGGGTTCGAGAGGGATGTACTTTGATTATGAAGAGCTTCCTTATCCTCACGCAAAGAACATGGATGAGCTTGCGGACGCGGTCCTCGGATATGATGAGAAAGCATACAGGGCAAGGCAGAAAGAATTCTTTGACAGGATAGGGTTTGCAGAGGATGGCCACGCAGCCGCAAGGATAGCGGATATAATAGTTGAAAAATGCAAAGAAAAGTAAGACCTCAAAGGCGAAGGTCAGGATGGAATAAACATATAAGAAACGAAAAAAAGAAGCATAAATAAGAAGCGTAAAAAAGCAGCGCCCGGGGATGAACTCCGGGCGCTGTTGTTATATAAGTAGGGGGAAAAATAGGTATTGTCCTGATCACGGGCCGAAGAAGCCCCAGTTCTCAAGGAATTCTCTTATATCATCGGGAAGCTCTCCCAAGTCTCCGTCGTAATAATAGTTGCCGTCACCCGGGTCCTCGGGGGTGTCTCCGCCGTCGGGGATGCCTCCCTCGGGGCCTTCGCCTGCGTCAGGCTGCTTCTCGCCGTTCATCCCGTTGTCCGGAAGGACGATGCCGGGATCTTCGCCGGGATCGGTGGAAGCG
>JAGDDC010000065.1 GCA_017958245.1 Lachnospiraceae bacterium | reverse complement strand
GGGATTGAAGACATCGACGGTGTTTCTCGTCATGATCACTCCCCCGATGCCCGCAGCCTCCGAGGTGCGGATCATGGTCCCGAGATTCCCGGGATCGCGTATGTCCTCGAGGATCAGGAGCCTTGAAGCATCATTTGAGACCATGTCCCCGAGACTGTAGGAAGGCATCTTTACAACAGCGGCCACGCCCTGCGGCGTCACGGTCTGCGAGAGCTGCGAAAAAACTCTGTCGCTGACCCTCATCGCGATGTCTTCGGGAACGCCTGCAAGTGCTTCGTCCTCAAAGCTCTCCGCGAGGTAGATCTCCTTCACTTCAAGCTGTGATCCCAGCGCTTCGAGCACGGGCTTTCTGCCCTCTATCACGAAACACCCCTGTTCGTCGCGCTCCTTCTTCTTCGACAGAAGGGCGCGGACGTTCTTGATCTTAGGGTTTGATACACTTGTTATCATAGGATCCACCTTTGTCAGTTTTTCTTCAAACAATTGTCAGTAACTGTCTTTGCAAATGATCGACTTGACATTGAAGAAGCGTAATATTACCATATTTACAGCTTTATCAAAGACTTTGAAGAAGGAACGGAGAAAAAGATGCGTCCCGAATCGATCATGTTTTACAAGCTCATCATACTGTATACCCTGAGCAGGTCGGATTACCCTCTGAGCAACAGCCAGCTCACAAGCTTCATACTCGAGAACGGTTACACCGACTACTTCAACGTCCAGCAGACTCTCGGCGAGCTGATAAGCGACGGCTATGTGAACTCTCAGAAGACCTCGAACACCACCCTGTACGTCGCGAGCGACTCGGGCCGCGAGGCGATGGGGCTTCTCATAGGATCGCTCTCTCCGGACGTCAGGAACGACATAGACAGCTATCTCACGGAGAACCGCTACAGGCTCCTCGACGAGATCTCGACTCCCGCGGAATTCTACAAGGAGAAGGAGGGCGTCTACACGGCGCGCCTCAGGATCCTCGACCGCGGCTTTGTCATGTTCGAGTTAAACATCTCGCTCTCCTCGGAGGAGGAGGCTTCCCACGTGTGCGGCATGTGGCGCTCAAAAAGCTCCAAGCTCTACGGCCAGGTCATAGCGGAGCTTTTGGGAAACTAATCTCCAAGGCTCGATCCTATGACCTCCCATATCTTCTCGACGCCCTCCTTCGTGAGGGCAGAAAAGGGGATCAGCTCCGTGTCTTTTCCGGCGCCGAGCTTGGTCCTGACCATCTTTATGTGCTTGTCGCGCACAGTCTTTCCTATCTTGTCGAGCTTTGTCGCTATCACGACGGGCTCGTAGCCGTTCTTCCTGATCCAGTCAAACATCGCCTTGTCATCCGCAGTGGGCTCGTGTCTTATGTCCACCAGCAGAAAGATGTTCTTGAGCTGTTTTGACTTCCTTAAGTATCTCTCGATCATTTTCCCCCACTTTGCCTTGGTCTCGGCGGATACCTTCGCGTAGCCGTATCCCGGGAGATCCACAAAGTAGAGTTCCTCGTTTATGTTGTAAAAATTGATGGTCTGCGTCTTTCCGGGCTGAGCGGAGATCCTCGCGTAGGACTTTCTGTTCATCAGCGCGTTGATCAGCGAGGACTTGCCGACGTTCGACCTGCCCGAGAAAGCGAACTCAGGCAGAGCGTTGTCAGGCAGAGTGCTGGTCACACCGCACACCGTCTCCAGATTGACTGACTTTATCTTCATGTTAACACCTTTCCGCGGGTCACGCCTGTTTCTCAAGCGCCAGGGAGAGCACTTCCTCCATGGAGCTCACGTACCTGATCTCCACGTTTGCGGTCACCTCGTCGTCGAGTTCCTCGATATCCTTCCTGTTCTTCGAGGGTATGAGGACCGTGTCTATCCCCGCGTTCTTTGCCGCAAGGATTTTCTCCTTCAGGCCGCCTACCGGCAGCACCCTGCCTCTCAGGGTTATCTCTCCGGTCATCGCGACGTTTCCTTTGACCTTCGTCTCCGTTACGGCGGAGAGCATCGCGGTCGCCATGGTTATGCCGGCCGAAGGTCCGTCCTTGGGGACAGCACCCTCGGGTATGTGTATGTGCAGGTCGTGCTTCTCGAAGTAATCCTCTGCTATGTCGTATTGTCCGCTCACGGATCTTATGAAGCTGATGCCGGTCTTTGCCGACTCCTTCATGACGTCGCCGAGGTTTCCGGTTATCTCAAATGCGCCCTTTCCGGGCATCGTCCCGACCTCCACGCTCAGGGTCTCGCCGCCCGCGCTCGTCCACGCAAGTCCGCGCGAGTGATTTTCTATTGGTCAGCGAGTTTATCAGCGAGGACTTGCCGACGTTCGACCTGCCGACAAAAACAATTTCAGGCAAAAGTTCTTCGGGGCAAGTCTTTTTACTCACCGCCGACGTTACGTATTCGCTCTTGATG
>JAGDDC010000064.1 GCA_017958245.1 Lachnospiraceae bacterium | reverse complement strand
CCGTTCCAGGTAACCTCTGATATGGCTACGCTGTAGGTGGGATCAAAGAGCGTCATCTCGATGATGTAGTCGTAAACCTTCTCGGTCGTTGTTGTGACCGTACCGTTCGGAGATGTCGTCGTGACTGTCTTCTCGGTCTCGAGGTTTGCCGGCGTGAGCGACCATGATACGGGGCTCTTGTCTACGGTTGCGGTCTTGACGAAGTTGATCGTGACCGAATTGCTGAGTATCTCACCGTTGTTTAAAACTATCACAAGGTTCGTGTCCTTGTTCCTGTCATCGATGTCCCTGATGAGTTCAACCTTGTCGCAGTGTACCGTGACAAGCGCAAGTCTCACATCGGTCCCGTCGTTCTTCCTGTCCGTAGCGTACTCAACGCTGTAGCAGTCATTTCCAAGCTCTACGTTGTCGTATTTGAGCTTTGTGATCTGAGTGTAGTCTTCTCCGCTGTCTCCCGCCAGATCGGGGCTGCCTGAGATCCTGCCTGTCTGCTGCTTATATACCGTGCCGAGCTTTACGATGAACTTGAAATCCCTCTTGTCCTCGGTGCTGTATGTATATCCGTTCACGCCGTACACCTTGTTTGAGAGATATACGCGCCTGAAAGCCGTCGAAAAATCGATGTGGTCCGATTCCGCCGTGTAGCCCGCGTCGAAGAGCTTGCTCACGCGCGTCTTCTCGCTGCTGTTGCCGGGGTTCTCAACCTTGGTCGCGGGGAAGATGTAAAGTCCAAGTCCCGCTTCCTTCGTGCTCTTGAAGGTCGAGCCGCTCTCATAGGTGATGTACGCGAGCATCCTCGAGCGTGTGTTGGAATCTATGTTCGCCGTCGATCTGATCTTGGTGGTGATGATGTACTTCTTCTCGGGCTCCACGCCGTTCTCGTTGTTCTTGGCTACGGAGCTTGTGATCTCGACTGAGCCGATCTCATCAAGGTTGTCGTAGTCGACGAACTTGATCGACTTGATCGTGGTCTCTGTGGGGCTGTACATCGTAAACTCAAGGCTGCCGTCCGTGTTTGATGTGTTGCAAACACCGGCTACGGTCTGAAGCCAGAGGATCGATCCGCTCTCGGTAGCGACTGTCGCCTCGCCGGGATAGTTGATTCCGTCATTTCCGGATACGTTTATATAAGGAGAAGCGAGTCTGTACTCGGGATCGCCCTGTGCGTGAAGGGCTTTCTTCCTGACGTAGATCTTTGTGCCTTCCTCGATCTTGTCCTTTGTCTTGTCAAACTTGACGGGAGACGCGGAAGTTATGTCCTTCCATGTCACCTCTGTCATGTCGAGGCTCGATATGTCGGTAGTTCCGAAGCTCTTTTCATCTATGATGCAGTACTGATAAGGCTCTGAAGTGCTCGCGCTCTTGACCTTGAGCTGGAAGGTCGTGGAGCTCGTGTACTTGAACTCTACCGTCGCGCCCTCGAGCATATCCGACTCCGTCAGAGGAGCCTGCTGTGCGGGAACGGTGAGTGTCGTGATGTTCGACATCTGCTTTGAAGCCGTCGCCTTGGTCCTGAACTGGATAAAGGTCTCTTTGGGATCGTTGTTCGTCTCGGTGTACATCGAGAGCGGTGCGAGATCCTGCAGATCGTAGTCGGTGCTCGCGTCTATGTCTTCCCAATCCATGTAAGTGCCTGTCTTGGGATCGATCACGGGGTTGCCCGTCTCGCTCACGAGATATCTGTACTGGATGCCCTTGTTCAGAGTGACCGTGAGTGAATTGTCGTTGATCTTTACAGAGGGGGCTGCGGTCTTCTTGGGTATCGTCACGGATACTTCCTTGCTGGGGCGAAGTCCCGCATTTGAACCTGCACCGGGAGTCTGAGCCAGCCTGAAGAACAAAACGGCGCCATTTGCGCAGAAGCCCTCGAGCTCTTTTGCGAAGCTGTCAGCGTTGTAGGTGGTCCATGACATGGACTCCTTTTTCCTCCACTCCGCCGTGCGGCCGTCTGAGTTGGTCAGCTGGATCTCGGAATCAAGTACGAAATAAGAAACCTTGAAGGATTTGTTCTGCTTCGGGATGGTGATCTTTACGACGTCGGCTGAGGCATCGCCCTTGAGCGTCATGACGTAGTCGACGGTCTGTGATATCCAGGATATGTCGAACGTCACCTCATCGGTGCCGTCCTGCTTCTCTGCCATAGTCTCCCACTTTTTCGCCTTAGAGTCGGATATGAGAAGCGCCGTGTCCCCGCTGTTCAAGGCAACGGTCATCTCGCTCCTGTCGTAATCGACCTTTGTCACCCTTACTGCTGCCGCCTGCGCTTTCACACTTGCAAATGCGATGATCGCGAGTGCTGTGACAGCAAGCACTGTGAGCGTCCTTTCTACAGTCTTCTTTATGATCGATCTCTTCATATCTTTGTTCATGAATCTTTCCTCCAAGTCAAAGCAGTAAGTCATGTCTACGATTTATATATCGGCAATTCCCCCCTCTTCATAACCCCTTTTTTGTTCTTTTTATGGAAGAAGTTCCCTGAAACTCTCTCTCGCATTTTTCATGTGGCAAATCTCTCCTGTTTGTAGTAAAATGCTTTTGTTTGAAAAACATAAAAGGAGATATGTCATGCTTTTATCTGTCGCAGGCTCCGCAAGCCCTCTGATCTTCATCCTCGGGCTCGCAGTGACCTTTATACTTACGTTCGTGCTTCTTGGGAAGCTTAAGTCAAAACTGCCCTGTGATATAGGCCGTGCTTATGCGGTAAATGCGGCCGCTGCGAAGGGCAAACCCCGCGGGGCCGGGATCATCTTCGTCCTCGTGTTCGCCTTTATGACGCTCCTGATGGAGCCTCTCTCCATCGAGCTTTCGATCTACCTCGTCATGATCATCGCGGCGATGCTCACCGGGTTCCTCGATGACAGATCGAACAAACCTTGGAGCGAATTAAAAAAAGGCCTGTGCGACTTTGGGATCGCACTGGTCTGTGCTCTGACTTTTGTCTTTAACAACCCTTCGTCCATAAACCTTTTGCTCTTTAACACGCAGTTTACCATACCTTCGTGGCTGTACGCCCTGCTCGCTCTCATACTGATATGGGTCTCGATCAACGTCACGAACTGTACGGACGGAGTCGACGGGCTGAGCAGCTCCCTCTCGGTAGTTACGCTCCTCTCGTTTTACGCAGTCTTCAAGCAGACAGGTGCCGGCGAGGGCTTCTCAAACGCCATTCTCGTGATGCTGTGCTGCGTGATGCCTTACATCTGGTACAACTGTTCGCCGAGCATACTGCTCATGGGCGACGCGGGATCGAGAGCGCTTGGACTCTTCTTTGCTCTGACCGCCATGAAATCCGGCGATCCCATCGCGTTCATCCCCCTGACGCTCGTCTTCATAGTCGACGGAGGTCTTGGGCTCATAAAAGTATCGCTCATCAGATACTTCAAGCTCCACATCCTAAAGAACACGATCACGCCGCTCCACGACAACGCCAGAAAAAACCACGGCTGGTCCGACGCCCGGACAGTCATGAGATTCGTCATATTGCAGTGCGTCATATCAACACTCTATCTCTATTTCGCATTTGTATATTAAGGTATCATATACCCTAAACACCGCCATGATATGCTGTGCAAACAATCTGCACAAGCGTTAGAAAGCCTTATCCGCTTAGAAAAAACACAATGCGGGAATTGGACCGTCTCGGTCAACAATTCCCGCATCGAATGTGTTTTTGAGAAGTGGATTAGGCTTTCTTAGCGCGGAAGCCGTTTGCAAAGCATATCATGGCGGTATATTAAGACTTATTTAACTATACCTAGTCCCATCAATACTGATACACAATATCCGAATACTCCGAATCCTTTGTCTTCCTCGTCGGGTTCTTGACTTTGCTGTACAGACATACATCATATGTCGCGTCGATCGTAAACCACTTGTTCGAGCTGTCCTTTATCTGGTTCCAAGCGTGATACTCTTTGACGTTCGGCGTATGCCCGGTCACGACCTTGGTCTCGATGCCCTGGCTTCTGAGCATCGCGGCTATGACGCAGGATATGTCGTAACAAATGCCGGTCTTTTTCTCAAAAGTCGTGGTGATATTCGGAACATAGTATGAGGTCGAAGTCTTGGTCTTTAAGTTCTCATAGTCGTATTTGTAGTTTGAAACGACGTATTTATAGACCTTTGCAATCTTGTCACTCTCTGTCTTGCACTTCTTGACGAGAGACTTGGCCTTCTTGGTGACCTTGGTGCTGACCGCGTAGTTTACTATGACGCTCGACCGCAGGAATACCGAATCCCTGTCCGTGAGGTTCAGCGAGAAATCGTCCGATTCAAGCACAGCCGCCTTGCCGTCCGAGCGGACCTGGCACAGCCTCACCTTGTAAGAGCCGTTGCCCTCCGTGAGAGGAACCGAGATGCTGTTCTTGCCGTCGTTTAACTTGTAATAATACCTCTGAGTGTTTGAGGTTGTGGTCCCCTCGACCATGACGAGAAGCGACTTCTTGTCCGAGTTGTCATAGACAACCTTCACGGTCCCGTCCCTGTTGTCAGAGAACGATCCCGCTTGCGCGGCCTGTCCCCTGGCCACTCCGATACACAATAAAAGTGCACCAATAAAGATAAATAACTTGGACAGTCTTTTCATAGTGCCCTCCAATCCTTACCGCGGGGAGTCGTATCAAGCTCCCTGCGATAATCCTTCCTAAAACAGATTCCTTTCCTATCTTGTTCCCACGTTCCTGATCATAGCTTCCTGGTTGATACTGCAGTTGATCGCCGTATCCGCGGTGATCAGTCCCGACTTGAACAGGTCGAGAAGGCTGGCATCCATGGATCTCATGCCGTCCTTTGCGGACGAGCTGATGACCGAATCGATCTGATGGACCTTGCCGTCTCTTATGAGCGTCTTGATCGCGCTGTTGACCTGCATGATCTCGAAAGCGGGCGCGACCTTCTTGTCAATGGTCGGACACAGCTGCTGTGAAACGATGGTCTGAAGCACCATCGAGAGCTGGACTCTGATCTGCTGCTGCTGGTTCGGAGGGAATACGTCGATAACACGGTCGATCGTGTTTGCCGCTCCGAGCGTGTGCAGAGTCGAGAGCACGAGGTGTCCGGTCTCCGCCGCGGTCATGGCCGCTTCCATGGTCTCAAGGTCTCTCATCTCTCCGATGAGGATGACGTCGGGTGCCTCACGCATGGCTGCTCTGAGCGCCTTCGCGTACGAATGGGTGTCTATCTCGACCTCACGCTGGCTGACGATACTGCGGTCATGCCTGTGAAGGTACTCGATGGGATCCTCAAGCGTGAGGATGTGACAATCCCTGTTCTTGTTGATGCGGTCGATAACGTAAGTGAGCGTGGTGCTCTTTCCGCTTCCCGCTGTACCCGTGACGAGCACGAGGCCTTTCTTGAGGTTTGCGATGTCGAGTACGGTCTGAGGTATGTTCATGGTCTCGACCGGAGGCAGGTTGAATGAAACCGCTCTCATGACGGTACTCCAGGTGCCGCGCTGTCTGAACACGTTTACCCTGAAACGTCCGACATCCGGTATGGATACCGAGAAATCGTCGTCTCCGTCGCTCCTGTAGTCAAAAGTCCTGCCCGATATCTCGTAGATCGCGTCAATGTACTTCTCTGTGTCTTCCGGAAGGAGCTTCTTCTCACCTGCCTTGGTGATAACTCCGCCGGTCTTGTAGGTTATCTCACGTCCGACTACGAAAAACACGTCCGACGCCTTCTGTTCCAATGCTCCCCTGAGCCATCCTTTGAGATCGTTTTTTAATTCGTCTGATGTCATACTCTCCTCCACTTGTGTTGTTCCCATAACAGTTTCACCCTTTGTTTTGTCCGATGTTCCAACGTCCCCGAGAGTCATGGCGCCACACCTTCCCCGGCGTCATCCGGCTCCTCGTCGAGTTCGATGTCGTCAAGCGTGAGTCCTTCGCCTCCGTCCCCGCTCTCATCATCGATCTGATCCATCACTATGATGTCCTCGAGCGAGATCTCGTCATCGTCCTCGTCACTCTCGTCTCCGGCGTCGTCCACCCAGAACGAATCGTCCGAATCAACGTCCTCGTCTTCGTCAAGCTCTATCCATATGGGATCGAGGATGTCGAAAGGCGATGCGTTGTACCCCTCGAGAGGCTTGCCTTCGAGCATATGGCTCGCGACACGTCCCTCTCCGCCGGAGTAATCCAGCTTGACCGTGATCCACGAATCGTCGTCAACGTAGGCTCTGTAGGTGACCATGTCACCCTCTGTCTCCGTCACCGAGCCGATCGCCGCGAGTTCACGCGCAAACGCCTCACTGTCGGAGCCGGTCTTTGTGCGGGCCGCATCGATCTGAGCCCTGGACCTCTCAGCCTCACCGAGTGCCTTGTAATACTTGTCGACACTCTCGCGGGAAGTCCTCGCAAGCTTCAGTTCGTTGTACGACGCTCTGATCGAGAGCAGCGCAAAAACCGTTAGGGCAAATACCACAAGCAAAAGAATGATCGACGGCGCTCCAATGTTTATCTTGAAGCCGCCTGCTTCGTTTTTCTCTTTCACTGTTCCCTCTCTCTTCTACCGCAGACAGAAGAGAGCATCCCTCTTCTATCACAGTATAACACTAAAATAAGTCAAAAAAGTTACAAATTTGGTCAAAAATTATGATATTTTTATTAATTTTTTACCTTTTCGCATATATCGAAGTCGAAAATGAGTTTTCCTCTTCCCCGTGCGCTATGTTGAGTGTCACGTTGTACAGCTCTCCGGGTGCCCCGTCCGCGCTGTCTTTTGTTATGTTCATCTTCATCACGTAGGGATCTGACCGGTCCTCACCCGTGTCACTCACTTCCTTGACGTACGCCCCGCCGTCAGGGCTGTATCCGAGCGCCTTCGCGGCGTCCTCGGCGCTCATCGACGAGAGCTTGTCCTTTAGAAGCTCAAAATCGTTCTCGCACAGGACCGTCTCCCTGGATATCGTGACCGCTCTGCCTCTTAAGTTGTCCGCGGACAGGTACATCCTCATGAGGATGACGCTGACCACGGCAAAGATCCCGACTACGATCACGAGCTCGACTAAAGGTATGGTAAATGATCTTTGCTTGTTATCTTCCATCTTAAGTCCTCTTCTGTTAAGTCTCACTTCTGAGCGTGATGTTCAAGACTTCCGTCT